>JANYEU010000317.1 GCA_025362915.1 Chitinophagaceae bacterium
CGTGCGACTAAATTTATTGCCATTTTTACCAAAAATGTTCATTGCTATTGCAAAAAGCACCATTTTGCGGCAATAGTATAACTTGTACACTTTAATGTCCGCATCTATCCATTTGCCAGAAGCCACCATTGCCTAGCACTATAACTCCTCTTTTCTCTGCCCTTGTTGGTGTTCCCACTCGCAGTTGTTGGTATTATTTACCAACAACAAACACTAGCAAGTTTAATTATTTAAATATAGAGCTTCTGCTTTTATTGTTATTGGTAAAGAAGACCAAACAACTAGGAATAGTGCAGTCAGCTTTCTCCCCGCTACCGCAAGTGTTTCACTTCTGGATACGCTACAATCAAATAGTTATTGTAGAAACGATACTACAAAAACATTAGCAAACCATCTAAGCGAAGCCACAAATGACACACTTGCGGTAGCAGCGAACCTTTACCGCCTCGTTTGACGTGCGCTAGCGAGGGATAAAGTTACTGTAATTTGATTTTTGCATAATTTTCATTTTGCCTTAGCTAACTACCAAATGATACTTGGTCTAACTCTGTTAATTACCACAATTCCTAGCCCAATTTGCCCCATGCGGTATAGTGTTGTACACATGCAACCAAGCCTACGGATAATTTGACCATTAGATTTGCTATTTTTTATAATAGTTTTAAATTGTTTAGGTGGTTGTTATTAAAAATTTCTTTTTTGCTTGTCTTTTGTTTGCTTCTATCACAACTGCTTGTTTGGCGCAAGGCTACAAAAATCCTGTTATCCCTGGCTTTTATCCCGATCCAAGTATCTGCCGTGTAGGCAATGATTATTACCTTGTAAACAGCAGTTTTGAATATTTTCCGGGTGTGCCTGTTTGGCATAGTACCGATATGGTGCATTGGAGTCAGATAGGAAATGTTTTGGACAGGGCATCGCAGTTGCCACTGAAAAACTGTAAGCCTTCCAATGGTATTTATGCACCCACCATCCGTTACCACGAAGGTGTTTTTTATATGGTGGTCACGCTGGTTTCGGGCAATGTGAGCTATGGCAATTTTTATGTTACTGCCACCAATCCCGCTGGCCCTTGGAGCGAACCCATACACGTAAATCAAAGCGGTATAGACCCTTCTTTGTTTTGGGATGAGGATGGTAAAACCTACTTTATCTCAAACCGTGGCACAAAATCCAGCGACCCACGGGCTATCTATCAATCGGAAATTGATATCAAGACAGGTAAAAGATTGAGCGACATACAAGAACTATGGAAGGGTAGTGGAGGCAGCTATGTAGAAAGCCCACACATGTACAAAAAAGATAACTTCTACTATTTGCAAACAGCAGAAGGCGGTACGGCGTATGGGCATTCGGTTGCTATTGCCAGAAGTAAAAACATTTGGGGACCTTATGAGAGTTGTCCGCACAACCCGATACTCACCAACCGGATGGCTTACAGTCAACTACAAGGCACTGGTCATGCAGATATGATTCAGGCAACCGATGGTAGTTGGTGGATGGTACATCTTGGGTTTAGACCCGCAGTGGATGGCATTCATTTTATTGGTCGGGAAACTTGTCTTACCCCAGTAGAATGGCCAGAAGGAGACTGGCCAACGGTAAATGGAAATGGGCAATCGGATATAACAATAAACAAAACACCTCCAAATTATCAGGCAGAAATACCACAACCATTTAATACTGCCGTACTTACCGGGTTTGACAAACCATTGAGCTTTGAATGGTTGCACCTTCGTAATCCAGATTCAGCCAATTATTCCTTAACAGAACGCAAAGGGTATCTGCGCCTTAAAGGCTCGGAATACAGTTTGTATGATTTGGAATCGCCAACGATAATAGCAAGGCGGCAACAACATTTTGATTTTATGGCTTCCACTAAAATAGATTTCAACCCAAAGAAACCCAATGAAGAAGCGGGTTTAACAATGATGATGGACAACCGTTTTCATTACGATTGCTTTATTAGTACCAAAGGGGGCAAAAGGCAATTAAACCTTCGATACACTTTAGACTCTCTTAACCAAATAATGAAACAAATACCCATTGGAGAAGGCGAGGTGGAGCTAATGGTAAAGGGGGATAAAAAGATATATACCTTTCTTTACAGACAAGCAAATGGGGCAGCGGTTGAAATAGGAAAAATAAATACTAGGTTTTTGGGAACAGAAGTTTCGGGTGGTTATAATGGGGTAATTATAGGCTTGTATGCCACAGGTAGTGGGTGGAAATCTACTACTAACGCAGACTTTGATTGGTTTAAATATGAACCATTGGGTAAATAGTTAAGGAGAAAAAGAAGGATAATTAGTGAATGCTGCTGTAACCGTCACAAAACAATAAGGTATGAAAAATAAAACGCTTTTTAATCGTCACAAAACAATAAGGTATGAAAAATAAAACGCTTTTTAATGTATTTCTTATGTTAACCTGTATGCTTTTGATTGGGCGTGTCAACGCTCAATCAACAAAGGCAGATGTGGAAGTATTAAAACGGCTTGATAACTATAATGTTTCATGGAATACCCCTAGTGGAAATAGCAAAGGTTCTATGCCGATAGGCAATGGGGATATTGGTTTGAATATTTGGGTTGAAAAGAGTGGAGACTTGCTCTTTTACATTGGAAAGTCTGATTGCTGGTCTGAAAACCCTGGCACTACCGAAGGATTATTGAAAGTGGGTAGGATGCGGCTGCACATAAATGGCAACCCATTAAAAGAAGAATCTTTTTCTTCACAGACACTAGATTTAAAAACTGGCACTATACATATCAAAGGGAAAAACAATTTTACTTTAAATGTTTGGGTAGATGCCAATCACCCTATTATTCATCTTGAAGGAACGAATCTTCTGCCCGATCAGTATAGTCTTTCTTTTGAGTCGTTACGTTCAGACGCAATTCAATCTGCCAAAGATTCGTTGCTAAAAAGTAAATTGCATGGCGATGATATTTTATCTAATCAGCCAAATAAGATTACGTGGGTTTACCAAAACCAAAATAAAAAGATACCACAGCTTACAAACCTAAAGTTCGGTGCCATTGCACAAGGGGAGGGGTTGATAACAAAAGATGCGACTACCTTGGTTTCGGCAGCGCCACAGAAAAAGGTAAACATCAGCATTACCGTTGCTACTAACTACGAACCGACCATTAATGGATGGCTGCAAAGCACTGTCTCCAAGGTGCGGAATACAACATTGTTTGCCGCTGATTACGAAGCACACAAACTTTGGTGGTCTTCCTTTTGGAATCGTAGCTGGGTATTTTTAGATGGAGATAAGGATGCAGAAACTATTACAAGGGCTTATATCTTACAACGTTTTGTATCTGCTTGTGCTGGCAGAGGCAATTATGCTATCAAATTCAATGGTTCTATTTTTACCATGGATGATACCCTGATGATGGGTGATAAAAATAAACCTAAGAAACCCGTTGCAGTAAATGGAGACTTTAGAAGTTGGGGTGGTAGCTATTGGATGCAGAATACCAGGCACATGTATTGGCCGATGCTGGCTGCGGGAGATTTTGATATGTTGCAGCCTTTTTTTAATATGTACCTAAACATGGTGCCGGGCAACAAGGAAGCCGTAAAGAAAATGTATGGAGTTGACGGGGTTTGTTTTGCGGAAACTTCCCCATTTTACGGACTTGTGGCAGAGGCTAAAGACGACTCGAAACCGGGTTATGTTCAGCATTATTATACACAATCCTTGGAGTTACTGGCAATGATGCTGGACTATTATAATTACAGTGGGGATGTAGATTTTGCCAAGAATAAACTATTGCCATTGGCAGATGATGCCCTCCGTTTTTTTGCAGAACGTTTTAAGAAGGATGCCACAGGCAAGCTGGTGTTTTTTCCTGATAATGCTATGGAAACATATTGGAAAGCGAAAAACCCGGCTAGCGATATTGCAGGCTTCACCTATATTATTAAAACATTACTTGCTATGCCAGATAACCTCTTAAACGTTCAGCGGAAGAATGTTTGGCAGCAATACCTAACTATTGCCCCCGATTTGCCACTGGGAACTAAAAACGGCAAGCCAGTAATTGCAGTGGCCGAACAAACAGACTCTATACGCCACAATACTGAGAACCCAGAGCTGTACACCATTTTCCCGTTTAGGGTATATGGATTAAATAAACCTGATTTGCAATTGGCAAGAAACACTTTTAATGAGCGGACTATTAAAACAGTTGGCTGCTGGCACCACGATTGTTTATCTGCGGCATTGTTAGGAGATACAGAGTCTGCTCAAAAGGAACTTATTAAAATATGCAGTCTTAAAAACGCGAAAGACAATAAGGACAATGACTTTAGGTTTCCGGCATTCTGGGGTCCTGGTCATGATTATTCGCCAGATGAAGACCATGGTGGGGTATTGCAAAATGCCTTGCAGTTAATGTTGTTGCAATGCGTAAATAATGATGTGTTACTTTTGCCCGCATTTCCTAAAAAATGGAATGTAACTTTTAAACTTCATACAGAAGGGCAGTCTATTGTAAAGGCTGACTGGAGGAATGGGAAGATGATCAATTCGTCTATAGAAACCACTACGGGAAAGAAATTGAAGATAATAAACGAATAATTAAATACAAGTATAAGCACTCAAATGAAAAAGAAAGTTTTTTTTACTTTGCTACTGTCACTTTTTATAGGTGGCGTAACTTACAGTCAAACAAAAACTGTAACACTCGATTATTTCTTCAACCACGAGTTTAGAAAGAATAGTAAAGGTGAAATGGAACGATTCCATTATATGTGGGAAGATACCGCGCAAAGTGGCTATAGTAAGCTAGGAGCTGTTTTTACACAGAATGGTTTTGTTTTGAAAACATTAGAGACTGCCCCAACCAAAAATAACTTAAAAGGGACTTCAGTTTATTTGATAGTAGATCCTGATACGGATAAAGAAACAGCTAATCCAAATTATATACAATCTGAACACATTAAAGCAATTGCTGAATGGGTGAAGAAAGGTGGTGTTTTAGTAGTTATGGCAAACGATACATTGAACGTGGAATTTGAACACTTGAACCACCTTACAGAAACTTTTGGCATGCATCTAAATGGCGATAGCAAGAGCAAGGTATATAATGACAAGTATGAAATGGCAGCTTTTTTCATCCCTCAGAATGATCCAATTTTTACTACTTCTAAGAAAGTATATTTAAAAGAAGTTAGCTCATTAAGCTTATCCAAAACAGCCAAGCCGATATTGGTTCATCAAACGGAGAAATATGTTGTAGGGGCATCTGCCAAAGTAGGTAAGGGTATGGTAGTGGTTATAGGCGATCCATGGTTTTATAATGAATACTTAAATGGCAGATTAGGCTATAAGAACGGCTGGGACAACAATAAAGCCGCCGATGATTTTACAAAATGGCTGTTTAAAGAGAGTAAATAAAGTAAGAATAAAACTGCTTGTGCAGGGGCATTATGTAAAGCCTTTAAAATAATTCGGTTCTGCAGTGTACAGATTTAATTATGAAAAAACTATTGTTTGCTTTTTATTGGCTTTCTAGTCAATGCTTATTAGCGCAAATATCATTGCCCATTGGCAATTGGTTGGCGGCAAGTAATGGGCATATATCTGCAAGTATTAACCAATATAACAAGGAGCAATATAATTTACTGATCAATCAAAACAAATTCAGTCTTGGGGAAGTAAAGCAACGGCAGTCTTTCTTGCAATCAAAGTGGGAGATAAGTACCAATGCAACATGGGTGGCTGGCAAACAAGATGCGGTTGAATACAACATAACATTTAAGTGTACCAGTGGTCAAGTAGATGCGGCGAGCGTATCTGTTGACATTGATTTTGATAAATGGAGCGAGAAGAATTATGTGTTGCTTCCTTCCGCTGCCTATAATGGTAATCGCTATGAATGGCGGAGGCTGCGATATTCGCCTAAGCTATATGAAGTACAAGATATTGGCATAGACAAACCCATCATACTAACCGATGTGCCAAAGCTAAATAGTAATGGTGCAGTTTCCAGAATTCAGGAGAGGAGTGGGGATATGGCTGTACCGAGTATTGGTTTTATATCCGATACTTCAAAAACAGGGATTTGGTTGTTAACCAAACAAGGCAACAGTTTGGGCGATTACGGGATGGATATTGCGGAGTCGAGGAACAGGGGAAAAGCGACTTTATCCATCACTTCCCCTATTGTAAGGGAACAATATTTATACAAGCAAAACGATGCGCACTACCCAAGCTGGGACATGCCAAAAGACTTTAAAGCTGGTGATGAAGTAACCATCACTTTTAGGTTGTATAGCTTTAAGGCACCAGAAACAACTACTATTTTTGACAAGTATGCCGCCATAAGAAAAGACTTTTCAGGCAATAACCTGCTAGCTAATGCTTTACCCTATTCTGCGTGTATGGGTGTATTGGAACAGAAGTTTAATGAAAAGAACTTTGAATTCAAGCATGGATATTATTCGGTTGGCTTTAGGGAAAACTTCTTGCAGGATTGGCAGATAGGGTGGACTGGAGGCATGATAAGCACTTATCCGCTATTGTTTGCAGGTAATAAGCAAACGCAGGAAAATGTGTTGCGCAATTTCGACTGGCTATTTCCAAATGGTATTAGTCCATCGGGCTTCTACTATGACGCTGGCAGGAATGGCACAGAATGGTTGGGAGGTGATATAAGGAAACCTCATACCAAAAACTGGCACCTCATACGTAAGAGTGGCGATGCAGTCTGGTACATTACCAAGCAGTTTATGCTAATGGATAAAATGGGTATTCCCGTAAAGCAATCTTGGAGCGATGGCAACAGAAAAGTATGCGATGCTTTCGTGAAACTATGGGATAGATACCATCAGATAGGGCAATTTGTAGATAGTCAAACAGGGGATATAATAGTTGGTGGTTCCAGCAGTGGAGGTATTGTGCCAGCGGCATTAGCATTGGCTTCCGAATATTATCATGAACCCAAGTATTTACAAACTGCAATGGCTATTGCAGATTATTACAATATAAATTTCATCCAAAAAGGGATTAGTTGCGGCGGTCCTGGAGATGCGTTACAGAATTTTGATTCTGAGTCTATCGCAGGATTACTGGAAAGTTATGTATCCCTTTATGAAGTTTCTGGCGATAGCAAATGGCTACCTATTGCAGAAAATGCCGCAAAGCAATTGGCAACATGGGTAGTTTCGTACAATTATCATTTCCCAGATACCTCCGCTTATGGCAGGGCAGGCATTCATTCTGCTGGTACTGTCTATGCCAATACACAAAAC
>JANYEU010000361.1 GCA_025362915.1 Chitinophagaceae bacterium
ACAGGGATAGTGCCTTCCCAACGTTTATCTGGAAATCTTGTGCTACGTTTGCCCCAATCCGCAGACTTATTTATGCCATCCCAAAGCCTCTAAGTTTTACAAAGGAACCCATTGCTAGAGCAAAAAAAATTATTTTCAGGAATGTATATTGAGTGATGTTGGTAAAACACACAATGCTCTTCCTCAAACAAAAAAGAGGAAGCGATTGCTCGCCTCCTCCCTGATATAAAACTCACACTTCTCTCTTTATTAACAACCACTTTCAGGTTCTTCACAAATTCATCCGTAGCAGCATGGATGATATATACACCTGCAGCCAAATTGTGCAGGTAAGTAGAAACAATCTTGGTGGATGGTATAACCTGCTGATTGGTTAATACTGCTTGCCCAAGGCTATTGTAAACAGTAACTGCCAAGCGGGAATTTGGTCTGCCGCCAGTTACGTTTATCAAGTTGCCGCCCTTTATAATGTTCAATCCATCAATATTTACTACGATAGAAACCACTTTAGAATATTCGAAGGCATTTGTTTTATCTATCGATTTAAGGCGGTAGTAGTTGATGCCACCAACTGGTTTTACATCCGTAAACCCATATTGCAAAGCACCAGCTTTTGCGCTTACCGTACTTATCGAAGTCCAGTGATAGCCATCAGCACTCTTTTCTATTTCATACGAATTGTTTGCAGCGGCAGTTCCTATCTTCCAGTTTAGCACTGTCTGATTCTCTACCAACGTTCCTGTAAAAGAAATAAGCTTAACAGGTAATGGCGGTGCGGTTATGTAGAAAGTATTCTCGATAGGCGTAGCTGTCTGTACCAACTGACCAGGATATGGAACACTTTTTCCTGCTGTGTTCGGTGCCAAAACCCCATCGCGTCCCCACTGCCAAGCCACAACCGTAACTTTTACAGGATACTTTGCTGTTGGCGGAATAGCAGTTATCAATAAGTTGCTGCCAGACAATTGTGCCGGCCCCTCCTTGATATAATACTGAACAGGCAAGCCCAAGTTTGAAGTGGCATTTAAAGAAACAGTGGTTGCATTATAAGCAACATCCGGTAGCTTGGCAAAGTTGATGGTTTGTACCAACCCAGTGGTATTCTGAACATTGATGCCCATTTCGGCTTGCAACACAGATGCCTTAAAGTTGGCATCCCCAGGATGTGCGAGTGAGAAAATGCAATATTGTACATAGTTTGTCATTGTACGGTTCAGTCCCCTTTCCAACGTCATCCTACACTTGGTAATGCCAGTAGTGGTATCCCTGCTAAGAATGGTAAGTGGACCAATCTCCCTTATGATAACCGATGCGCCGGGGTTGGAAGGGTGTAATACTTTATCCCCCACTTTGGCATTAGTCCAGTTGCCGGTCAGAGTATCCGTGGTATTCATCCAGCCAGCACAACGCCCACTCATTGCAGGAATTGTATCAGCAAACGAAGAAGATAACTCAAAATCCAGACTATCATTCAAAGGATAAAAGTTTAAATGACACTGAACGTGGTTATTGTTTTGTGGTACTTGTGGTCCTACCACGCCGGCAGTTGGGCTTTGATTGTACATCAACAAAGTAGGTTTCTTCCTAAAATATAAGCTCTGAAAATCTTCTATCTTGGCAGCCATCTCTTCATCCAGACACCAGAAATTTTCTTCGCCAGATGTTCCAATCAACGCCTTTGTACCCGTGTAAGAACCTACCGGGGCACGGGGATAACGTGGGCGAATATTTGTACGCCACCTATCCACCAACCATCCTGTTTTTGTTGGGTCGATAGGTTTCATCACCGCCAATGAAGTATCTGTTGCATCGGTTAATAACCTGATGGCAGCCACCTTTTTGATGTAGTACGCCATGAAGTTTGTCTTCCGTTGAGAAGTGGCAAAGTGGAATTCGCCAGAACAAGGCAACATGGTTTCAGGCGTATATGGATGCGCTGATCTTCTATTAAATACCTTTCCTGTATTACCTGTACTAACCAACTGACCACCACCTTCGTACTCACCAATGGTTGTGAGTTGTGGAATATAATCGGCTGTTTTTCCACATTGATAATTAGGGGCGAATAGGTGGCCAAAATCATAAGGGAATGTTCCATCATTTGAAATGGCGCACAATGTTCTTTCTGGTGTTCCTGCCGTGAATTCAAAAGGGAAATTAGAAGCAGCGGAGTGACCTATCGGAACACAAGGCACGTTCTTGACTTCTCCATATCCCGAAGCTGTAGCAAGATCCGCCATCATTTGTACAAAAACATCTCTCGCCCCTTCTTGAACGTTATACTGAAAATCGAAGGCAGGAGCTATCCAGATAACACCGAAGTTGATGGTAGCCAGTGAATCCCTGAAAGGTTGATTTTCTAGAATAGAGAACTCTTGCATGTTATTTTGACCGATAACAAAACCACGAACCTTGGAACAATTTGGTGGAATCCACATATAAGCGCGTGGCTGCCCAAAGCCTGTGGCAAATTGCACAGGAACAGACCATTGCCATACCTGACCGGGTGCATCCACCTGCGCATCAATCTTTATGGATGTGAAGATGCTAAGCAATAGTATACAGCTTGAACAAACTTACAACTACCCAAGCCACCCCAAAATGAAGGGTCATAAACACAAAGAACATTTTAGTAGGTTGCTGTTGGCAACTTTAAAGTTCCTTAGCCAATTCCAATAAGCGTATCAGATTCATGATCGATATTGGTTACACCTTTTTCAACATCATAAATAACCAAACTTTCTGTGTATATGGTATTTAATGACATTGGGTAACGCATTATCGGAGATTCAGGAATATCCTTATTAATATGTGGAGCATTCCCATGGTTTTGATTAAATCCAAAATAACCAACTTGTCCTATCCCTGAACAACTTATTTTTAAAAAAGAGACAGTACCATCGTAATTTTTAAGAGCAATGTCTGATAAAGGGAAGCTATCTGCCATAGACAGTCCTTTTGGAGAGACATAAGAATTAATTGTAACTGAACCGCTATCTTTTAAGTTACTAAAATCCCATATTTTATTTTCTCCGTAAAAATCTGGAATTGAAAAAACATTTTTAACTTTTTGCCATTTATAACTCTCCCCAATCACAGGATTAAACCCATCCGCAGTTATTACAGGCCCTTGTGCCTTGACACCAATTGTTCCTAAAAGAAAAAGGAAAAGAATGTTTTGTAGTTTTTGTTTCATAAAAGAGATTTTTGTAGTTGATTGTTTTGTCTATACAATGATAGAGATAAACTGAGATAAAATGGAAAAAGAATTTTTGTATGCAAAATTTGGGGTATGATGTCAAGGGCAGAAAATATTCTGCCCCTACCAAGTCTTCACGCCAATATCAACCCAATAACTCTCTTTATAAGCCCCAATTATCGAAATACTATATAAATGAAAGCATTTACCTCGTGTAGATAAATCGTATGACATAAAATGAAAGTATTTTGCCTGTGTCGATTAATCGTATGACGTTAAAGGGAAGCATTTAGTGTCATACGATTTCGTTGATGACATAAAAAGTACTTTTTGAATCCATATTGATAAATCGTATGACACTAAAGATACTTTTTGAACCCACATAAGGAAGGAATGAGTTGAATAAACCCTTTCAAATCATTTAATACTTGTTATTAATTACCGATAAAGGTAAAAATAGAAAATCCATACCCTTCGATTGCCTAATTTGCACCCTCAAAATAATAGCTGAATAATAACTAAGCGTTTTATGGAAAAGAAATTTGATTTTGCGATGATTGGTCTGGGCGTAATGGGGCGCAACCTATTATTGAACATGGCTGATAACGGTTTTGCTGTAGTGGGATTTGATAAGGATGCCATCAAAACCAATGCCTTGGAAAGCAGTGCAACAGCCGGAACTACCGTGAAGGGCGTAAACACACTGGAAGAAATGGTAGCGGCACTTGCCAAACCCCGTAAGATAATTATGCTGGTGCCAGCCGGCAAACCGGTTGATGATGTGCTTACATCGCTACAACCATTGTTGGAAAAAGAAGATGTTATCATAGATGGCGGCAACTCGCATTATACCGATACGATGCGTAGGATAGAATCGCAAAGGGCTTTTGGGTTTCATTTTATGGGTATGGGTATTTCTGGAGGCGAACAAGGTGCCAGGACAGGCCCGAGCATCATGCCCGGTGGTGATGCCAATGCCTACAAAAATGTGCAACCCGTACTGGAAGCCATTGCTGCAAAAGAGGGTAACGAACCATGCGTGGCCTATATGGGCAAGGGTGCGGCGGGGCATTATGTAAAGATGGTGCACAACGGTATTGAGTATGCCATCATGCAGATTTTGGGTGAGGTATATGATATATTAAAACGTGGAAAAGGAATTGGTAATGCAGAACTGCATACACTGTTTGCTGGTTGGAATAAAGGAGATTTACAATCGTATCTGATAGAAATAACCGCTGCCATTTTTCTGCAAAAGGATGAAACAAGCGATGCTGATTTGGTTGATAAGATATTGGATGTGGCAGGATCGAAGGGGACGGGTAAATGGACGAGCCAAAGTGCCATGGATTTGGGAACTGGCATCCCCGTGATAGATGCTGCTGTTACCATGCGCAGTATTTCTGGCTTGAAGGCAGACAGGGTAAAAGCTGCTGCGCTGTATCATTTACCCGAAAAAAATATTGCTACGGATAAGGAAACCATCACCCAACAAATGCACGATGCCCTTTTTAGTGCCATCGTGATTTGCTATGCACAGGGCTTGGCAATGCTACAAAAAGCATCTACCGATTTGGATATGCAGATTCCATTGCAGGATGCGGTAAAGGTTTGGCGGCAGGGTTGCATCATACGTTCTGCTATGCTAGGGTTATTTTATAAGGTGTGCAATAATAATCCTAGTATCTCAAATATATTATTGGACGATTCCATTGCTTCTCTCATAAATGATAAGATAAAAGGATTGAGAAGTATTGTGGTTGCAGCAACCGAAGCGGGTATTCCTTCAATGGCATTGTCAAACGCATTGAATTATTTTGATGCCTTTACTACCGATAGACTTCCGCTTAACCTTACACAGGCACAAAGGGATTTCTTTGGGGCACATACCTATCAGCGCATAGATAAGGAAGGAGTTTTTCATACACATTGGAACGGATAGGAAAGAGTTATGCGTCTAGGAAAGAGTTATGCGTCGTGAATGATGAATTATAAGTTGAATGTATTATACCAGATTAATTAAATAATAAACTATGGCTGTTTTAAATAAGAAACCACCTGCTTCTATCATCTTCATATTTGGTGGTAGTGGCGATTTGAATTTGCGGAAGCTTACGCCTGCGCTCTATAATTTGTGTATTGATGATTACCTGCCCGAGAAGTTTTCCGTGTATGGCATTGGTAGAAGTGAATATACTAATGAACAATATCATGAGCGATTAAAGGATGGTATTGTTAATTTCTCAAGGAGGAATGAGGTGGATAAGAATTGGGATGCATTTGCCCAATACCTCAACTATCTCAAAATGGATGCTGATGATGCAGAGGCTTATCATGTAATATCTACCATTGTAGCAGACAAGGAAAAAGAATGGGGCATCCATCCAAATGTAATATTCTACATGAGTGTTGCGCCGCAGTTGGTACCTGAAATAGCAACCAATCTGGGCAAACTAAACATTTGTACCGATAAACGTTGTGTACGTATTGTGGTAGAAAAACCTTTTGGACATGATTTGGAGAGTGCAAAAGAATTGAATGCACAACTTACAAGCCTGTTTGCCGAAGAACAGATTTATCGTATAGATCATTACTTGGGAAAGGAAACAGTACAAAATATATTGGCCATGCGTTTTGCAAATGCCTTATTTGAACCTATCTGGAATAGGAATTATATAGAACATGTGCAGATAACAATGGCAGAAACCGTAGGCTTGGAAGGAAGGGCTGGCTATTATGACCAGTCTGGCGCACTGCGGGATATGCTTCAAAACCACATTCTACAATTACTGTGCATGGTGGCAATGGAAGCACCAGTTTCTTTTGATGCCAATGAAATAAGGAACAAGAAAGTGGATGTGCTAAATGCGGTAAGGCGTTTTAAAAACGAAGATGTACATGCTAATGCGGTTCGCGGACAGTATAGCGATGGCTGGATGCAAGGCAATAAGGTAG
This sequence comes from Chitinophagaceae bacterium, assembly GCA_025362915.1. GTDB lineage: Bacteria > Bacteroidota > Bacteroidia > Chitinophagales > Chitinophagaceae > Parasediminibacterium. The sequence goes on from JANYEU010000361.1 coordinate 6,155, forward strand.
TGGGATATAGAAAAGAAAAAGGCGTAGAACCCCAATCCAATACTGAAACATTTGCTGCTGCCAAGTTTTATATCGACAACTGGCGTTGGCAGGGTGTTCCGTTTTATACACGGACAGGAAAGTATTTACACCAAAAGAGTACGCTTATTACCATACAGTTCAAGCCAGCACCACATTATGCGTTTCCAGCAGAAGCTGCCGAAACATGGCGCCCAAACAGACTGACCATCAGCATACAACCAGAAATGGAAATACGCTTACGCTTTCAGGCCAAGAAACCTGGGCAAACAATGGTATTGAACCCGGTGGATATGGTGTTCAGTTATGCCGAATCGTACGATGGACATGAGCCAGAAGCGTATGAAACATTGTTGCTTGATGTGATGGAAGGCAATGCAACCTTGTTTATGCGTAATGACCAGGTAGAGGCTGCATGGGATATTGTAACCCCAATTCTTGATGCGTGGACAACAAGACCGGCAGTAGATTTCCCTAACTATGCGCCTAACTCTTGGGGACCGGAAGATGCAGAAGCTTTGATAGCACGCGATGGATATAACTGGGTTACGCTGCCATTGGTAGTGAAAGAAGATTAAAAACGGGTTTCAGGTTACAGGTTACCAGTACTGGTAACCTGTAACCTGAAACTTTTAACTGCTAATACATGAATCTACATATTTCAGAAACAAAGAAAGATTTGGTTGTCGGGTTTGCCGATTGGTTGGTAGCCGAAATAGAAAGGGTTTTAGGAAAGGGTACGCGCTGCACTATCGCCTTATCTGGTGGCAGTACGCCTATAGATTTGTTTAAACTATTGGCATCGGATAGCTATAAAAACAAGATAGACTGGAGTAAACTTCACATCTTTTGGGGTGATGAAAGAGATGTTCCCATCACTGATGATCTGAACAATGCCAAGCATGCATTTGCCATTTTACTGAATCACGTACCAATACCTACCGGGCAAATACATGTAATGGATACTAGTGTTGATGCACAAACTGCTGCAAGTAGATACGAGGAGATACTGCACACCTATTTTGATAATGAGCCAACCAGCTTTGATATTGTGATGCTGGGCATGGGTGACGATGGACATACGCTTTCTCTTTTCCCCGGAACTGTTGCCGTAACCGAAGAGACTAAATGGGCAATGGCGTTTTACTTGGAAGCGCAGAAGATGAACCGGATTACGCTCACTTCTGTAATAGTAAACAAGGCAGCGGCTATTTGCTTTCTGGCTGCTGGAAAAGGAAAGGCTTCTACATTAAAAGAAGTATTGCAAGGGGAATACCGACCTCTATTATATCCATCCCAAAAGATAAAACCAACAAATGGTGAATTGTATTGGTTTGTAGATAAGGATGCGGCAAGTGCTTTGTAGCTACTTGCTTTTCTCTCTCTAAATCTGCTTACAAAATCAATACTTGGTTAATTTTCAACATCGCTGGTCTGTGGTTGGGAATAATTGTTACTTTCGAAGTCTTAATGTTTCATTATGCGCTTGATTTTTTTTCTATCCATCCTAATCATATCCACAAATTGCATGGCACAATGTGCAACTTTTAGGCTGAATGCCAAAGGAGATACCTTGAATTGCACAGATGTAAACGGGAAAAAGCAAGGCAAATGGGTGGTACGTGTAGAAAGTGTTCGAGGTGAGCCCGGCTATGATGATGAGGGAGAATTTGAAAACGGCAAAAGAACAGGACCATGGCGCAGGTATAATTTGACTGGCGACCTTATTGCGGTAGAAAACTATCGCTGGGGAAACAAGGATGGACTCAGCCAATACTTTACTATTAATGGAATAGAACACGAAGAGTTTTGGCATGCCACCAATCCATTATACCCGTATGATACTGTTTTTGTACCCAACGTAAACGACCCTGACAAATATGAAATGAAGGTGGTAAAGGTAGAAGCCACTACTGTAAAACACGGCAACTGGAGATACTATGATACCGAAAGTGGTAAGCTGATAAAAACAGAAAGCTACCTATTTGATAAATTGCAAGAAGTAAAAGGTACTGGCAGTAATCCAACCGCAAGCGAGATAAATGAAAAAAGAGATGCAGCCTTCAGCAATGGAAAACCAAAGGAGGTGGTTCAGTTTGAAAAGAAAGTAATGAAGAAGAAAAAGATTGTTGTCCGAGACGGAAAGGTGCAATACTAAAGCAATGAGCTACCCAGGTTTAAATAGATTGTTTAGTTAGAAGTCCTACTCAAGTTCTTGATTTTAGAATATTATTTTAAAGAGGATATTTATGGATTGGATGGAACGGTCAACAACCTTTGGAAGGTTGTTGACCGTTTGTAAGCGGTTTATTTTATATTTCACTTATGCCAAGCCAAGTAACCAATCAATCCATGACGGGAGTCATGAACTAGCTCCCCGATTTCCGAGCAATACTGCAAGAGTACATTCATGCACCAAGCGATTGGGTTTAAGTACCTTGCTGCCACCAACCATAGTGACAAATAATCAAATCCCTGTAGCAGTTTTCCTCAAAAAGATTATACGATTATTGGTTATCTAGTCAAGCTAGATTTAAAACAGTCGTCCTAACAAGTTATATAGTCTGGGAGAATATAAAACAGTCATCCTAAAGGTAGTATTTTAAAAAGGAAAAAGCCCTTGAAGAATTATTCTTCAAGGGCTTTTTCCTTTTTTATTCACTCATAACTCATATTTCATAACTCATAACTATGCAGTTACCGCTTCTTCTTTATAAGCTTTTGCATACGCTACAAAATCCTTTGCCTGTTGCAAATAAGACTGTGCAAACTCGGCAGTTGGCTCATTCTTGTTTATTTGCAACACCAATTCTTTAAAGCTATCTGTTCCGCTATACAATCCCTTTTCAGTAAAGTGTGTATCAAAGTCTTTTAAGATACCAGTTTGGGTATTGCACTGCACCTGATGGTTTAGCAACAAAGCCTTGGCCGTATTGATGAGACCCGCATAAGCATAATAAATGCTATCGGCATAAGCATTGTTTGCCATGCTTGCATCTGCATTGTCTATTTTTTCTTCGGCTTCAAATATCAAGGTAGAAACCAAATCAATCATCACACCGGCACACTCTCCTACACCAATGGCAGTAGCAAAAGTTTCTACATGGCCCCAGTCAATATATTCTTCTGCTTCAAGGGTTGCAGTGTTAGTCAATGGTTTCAATAAATCGTAATAGTACCTATCTCCTACCCTGAATGTATATTCCAACAAAGTTTCTTCGCCTTGTTTCTTGGTATTAAAATCATTGATTACATACCTAACCACTTCTGGCGCACGTTTGCTAGGCACTTTCAATACCTTGTTGGCAATACGTCCTTCGCCACCGCCAAGGTTTCCACCACCTATCAACACCTGAACGGCTGGAACAACCTTATCCTTAACCTTGATAGAACTACCGTGAAAACCAATGGTACCAATGCCATGCTGACCGCAAGAATTCATACATCCACTGATGCGGATGGCGATATCTTCATTGTTCAACAACTCAGGATATTCATCCTCAATTACCGAAGACAATACCACAGCGAGACTTGTACTGTTGGAGATACCAAGATTGCAAGTATCAGTACCTGGGCAAGAAACCACATCGGCAGCACTACCATAACCAGGCGCAGCCAAACCTTCAGCTTCCAATACGCTATACACATATTCCAGATGTTCTGGTTTGATATAACGGAACTGCAAGTTTTGGGTGATGGTAACACGTACATCATCAGCAATAACAGGTTGTAGCTTTTCTATTAACCTACGGCTAATGTCAGAACTGATATTACCGTTGGAAACACGGACAAATGCCAGATAGTAACCTTCTTGTTTTTGCTTTTTCACGTTGGTATTCTTCCAAAGTTCAAAAGCCAAAGGATTCTTTATTCTAATGTCCCCTGCAGGTAATATACCAGTTGGCAATGCACTTTCAGCGTGCAGGGAAGTATCAATCTTATAAGTCTTTACCGTAACTGCTTTTTGTTCTTCGGCCACCAATTCATTGAAAGCTTCGATACCAATTTGCTGAATCAAGAACTTGATACGAGCCTTGTGACGGCTGTTACGCTCACCATTTCTGTCAAATACACGAACAACAGCCTCAATGTAAGGAATTAATAAATCTTCTTCCAAAAACTCGTGGGTAGTAATGGCAAGATGAGGTTGTGCACCCAGTCCACCACCAACAACTACCTTAAAGCCACGTACTTCCTTACCATCAATTACTTTGATGCGAGGAATGGCACCCAAATCGTGCATGAACACAAGGGCAGTATCTTTATCGCTGCTAGAAACAGCTATCTTAAATTTACGTCCTAGTTCTTGCCCAAAAGGTTTACGCAAGAAATATTCAAATATTGCGTGAGCATAAGGGGTAATGTCAAATAGTTCATCAGGATCAACACCAGCAATGTCAGATCCGGTTACGTTGCGCAAAGTGTTTCCACAAGCCTCACGCATGGTGATGTTTTCTTCTTCCAGCAAACTCCACAATTCAGGCGTACGCTCCAAACTTATATAGTGAATCTGAATATCCTGCCTTGTAGTAAGGTGAAGATTACCGGTAGAAAATTCATCAGATACATCTGCAATACGTTTCCATTGAGCAAAAGTCATTTTACCATAAGGCAATTTGATACGAACCATTTGAACGCCTTGCTGACGCTGACCATAAACGCCACGTGCCAAACGAAGGCTACGGAACTTTTCATCGGGTATCTTGCCCTCACGGAAAGCCCTTATTTTCTGTTCCAATTCAATAATATCCCTTTCTACCAGTGGGTTTTCTAACTCGGTGCGGAAACTTTGCATCTAATGTATGTATTGATGAATAATTGTAATTAAAATATCCTACGTAGCGTATAGACAATGCGAAAGTAATAGAATGACCTTTCATCTACAAACTTTATTTTACGAACATAAAGATTTTTACTCCATTCAAAAACAATATCACATTAAAAAGAAACTATTGCCGTGATTTATTGGGCTATTATTTCTAAACCCGAAATTGGCCGTTGTTCTTTCTCAAAAGATTTTACCACAAAGGACACAATGGTTTTCACAAAGAAGCACAAGAATTAAAAGGAAACATTAGCCCCTAATCTTTAACTATGTGTTGAATTTTGTTAAATGTGAATAAAACTGCGTAACAATAGTAAATTAAATCTGCTTTTATCACTGTCTTCACAAACCCGCTGTAAGCTATTTGCAACAAACTGCAACCAAATACCACCTCGTTGTGGCTTGGAACCAATTGACTGCGGGTTATATCTTATTGAAAATAGAGCTGTTTCACCTGAATTAGACCCCAAACCAGTTGGTTGTGGGCTGTTATCAATTTGAAATAGGTTTTATTCTATTGAATTATGGTAATATATTATCAAATGCAAGTTACATACAATAAAATACGAGCCGAATTCTCCCAGATTTGCGTCTGAGTCAATTGGCTACAAGACGTAGCCAATTGAACCCAAGAAGAATAGACATGGCCACAACTCATGTTTCTCTTGTTTCTTTCTGTTTTTTTGGTGGCAATTTTTTATTCAATTTGTGTTATTTTGATGCCACAGATACCACAAAAAAAACTAAAAAGAGAACTATTGGTGTATTTTCTAACAGAAAAACAATTATAGGGTGGTCTAATAAACCTAAGTAACAATAATTTCAGTTATTACCCTGTAAATTTGTTGTAATGATTTATTAGGATAAATACATTCTAAAGGCAAAAGGTATCGACATTATTTACGTGTAAGATTAACATTATGACAGCAGATGAGCTTAGACACAAGATAGAAAAGTTTGAAGAGTTGGTTAATGCTTTTGGGCACGACAACCCAAACAGTAAAACTTTGTGGCAAATGAAAGGCGAAATAATAGAGCATTTCAGGGCTACCCATTTTGCTGATGCCGAAGAAAAGAAAACTACCTTGGGTACGTTTGAAACAATTGCCGCTGCCCTAAAAGAGAAACAAGACATCATTACACACGAAAATGAAGAATTTGCCGCCAATGCCGAACAACTGATAAAGGAAATTGAAGCATTGGTTGGAGAAGGATTTTATACCAACCATCCAGATAAGGATGCAATAGTAGATTTGAAGGGTAAGATAGATAAGGCCTTTGAAAGTTTTAAACAGGCACGCTGGCCATCGAAAGAAAGGCGGACTGCCGCATGGGAAGTTTTTAATCATTTAAAAGAGAAAATAAAGGTGGAAGAAGATGCGTTTTATACAAGCCTTAGAGAGAAGAAAAATGAACATATCCATCAATCGCATCAGCTATCATTGGTCATTATTGAAACCATAGAATCCTGTCATCCCGATGCTTCTATCCATGCACTATACGAATCACTAAAGCAATTAGCGGTTTATTTGGTAAGTATTGGGTTTGAACCAGAATCTGTAGAATGGATAACGGCCAATAAGGAAGGAGACCCGAAGACGCCGCTTAAAATGAAATCGGAAGGATTGAGAGAGGTAAGGCGGGTGCTGAACGAAAATCAGGATAAAATAACAAGGGAAGACAAACATAAGATTTTTGCCACGCTGGAAATAATTGGTACCGAGCTGAACAAATCATGGGACGTACATAGGGCAGAGATGCAGAAGAAACAGGAAGACTGGGAGGAAAGGAAAAAACAAAATGAGTTTAAAAGGGCAGACTGGTTGATGAAACAAACTGATTTCCTTACTGTACTTACTGAGAAACTAGAAAAAAGATCTGCCGACAAGATTAACCTGGAAAGGATATTGACCAATAAAAAAGAGTTTCATGGCAGGCAACAGGCAAGGCTACAGAACCAGCATGAGTTCTTGAAAAAGATTGCCGAAGACCTTGCCGACATGCAAGAAAAATTGGAAACTGCATGGACAGACAGCTTTAAGGAACGTATGGTTGAAAAGATTACGCAGAAAGAAATTAAAATAGCAGAGGTAAAAAAGGATATTGAAGAAGTAACCCTTAAACTGGTAGAAGTAGAAAAAGACATTCTTGACATCACTGAAAAGATTGTTGGTGTTGATAAAAACAATGAGGAATTAAAACTAAAAATAGAAGAGGTGAAGAAGAACTTGGAGCAATAGGAATAGAAATTTTAAATTGATTGTGTTCTTATTTTGGATTCCTTTTACTTTTTTTCTCTGCACCTAAATGCAATTACAAACATGGCTCACTTTATTGATTGGTTAATTCAAATAGACAAAAAGTTATTCGTTCTTATAAATGGTACATTTACCAATCCATTCCTAGATAAGGTTTATCCTTGGTGGCGCGAAGCGAACACATGGGTACCCCTATACGTGTTCCTTTTGGCTTTTATGTTCCTTAATTTTGGAAAGAAAACATGGCCTTGGATAGCTTTTTTACTATTGAATGTGCTAATATCAGATCAGATAAGTAGCTCTTTCATCAAACACTATTTCATGCGGTTGCGTCCCTGCTCCGATCCTGAAATGCAGTTTAAAGTAAGACTTCTACTCGATTATTGTTCTGGCGGATACAGTTTTACCTCATCGCATGCCATCAATCATTTCGGCTTTGCCATGTTTGTAACACAAACCGTAAAACCCTATCTATCCAAATACAAATGGCTGTTTTTTCTTTGGGCAGGGAGTATCTCTTATGGGCAGATATATGTAGGCGTACATTATCCTTTGGATGTTCTTTTTGGAACATTATTAGGTTGTGGTATTGGGTACATGGTAGCTTCAGTATTTAATAGAAGGGTTGCTGTTCATTTTCCTTTATCAATTTAGAATCTTCAACACATAGGGGGCATAGGAAGTTTTTTCAAACCTTTTTCCAAATTCGATGTATATACATTTATTGCTACTGCTATTTTTGCAGGGCAAATACAAAAGCAACAGCAAACAGCATTATTCATAAACATTTAAAATTTAAACAATGAGTTTAATTGACAATTTGAAATGGCGTTATGCCACAAAAAAAATGAATGGCGAAAAGGTTTCTGAAGAGAAACTAAACACCATCCTTGATGCCATCCAACTGACACCTTCGTCCTTTGGCTTGCAACCATACACCGTATTGGTTATTTCTGATCCAGCAGTTAAAGAAAAACTTTTGCCGGCCAGCTGGAACCAGACACAAATTGTAGATTCTTCCCACCTGATTGTTTTTGCAACTTGGACGAATGTTTCGGCAGAACAAGTGGATACTTTTATTGCAGACGTAGCAGCTAAAAGAAACATGCCTATTGAAGCATTGAACGACTATAAGGGATATATAAACGGTTCAATTGCTAATCTTTCTGATGAGCAAAAATCCATTTGGAATGCCAAGCAGGCTTATATTGCCTTGGGTATTGGGCTTGCAGCAGCAGCAGAACAACAAGTGGATGCCACGCCAATGGAAGGTTTTGTGCCAGCACAATACAATGAAATATTGGGCTTGACAGAACTAGGATTAACCGCTACAGTAATAATGGCATTGGGTTACCGTCACGAAGGTGATTGGTTGGCACCCTTACCAAAAGTGCGCAGGGATAAGGATTTACTATTTAAGTTTATCTAAGTTCTTAAGGTAATATATTGGGGGCTATCTTGAAGTTTATTCTTCGGGATAGCTTTTTTTGTTTGTGGAAGTTGAAGAAACTTCTTTCTCAATTTTATTGGCTACTTAAACCTTAATCGTTTAGTTAAACTTTCATCAATTAAAGCTGTTTTAACACTTTTTGTAAATAAACTCCTGTAAAATTGCAAATAGAACAAATTAATGAAAAGCAGACTCTTAAAATTATTTTTAATACCCATGGCAGCACTTGTGCTGAACCAAAGTATTGATGAGATTGAGTTTCGCCCATTAGTGATTACAAATAATATCGGCAACTTTAATGATTTAAACTCTGCCGTAGAGTATATATCGGAAATAATATTAGGACACAAAGACCTCTTCCCCGAATATCAGAAAGACGGACAACACAAACAATCTTCGCATTGCAAACATTTTAAT
>JANYEU010000366.1 GCA_025362915.1 Chitinophagaceae bacterium
ACAATAGGAAGTATTGCTTGCAAGGGCAATACTTCCTTAACTTTTAAAACAATTAAAATTATTTTATATGCAACAATATATTAAAGGTCTCAGGTTATTTGGGTTGGCAATGATTATGGGATTATGTTTCACAACAATACAGGTTAGTGCCCAAAGTCCGGCAGATGATCCTGGCATTGGTGGACCTGGTTCACCGGGCAATGGTCCGAGTGGTGATGGTGGGCCGATAGTTCCTTTTGATGGTGGCATGAGTTTGATACTCGCGGCATCTGGGGTTTTTTATGCGTCTAAAAGAATTAAGATGATAAGCGAAATCAAGATGTGATTATTTCATTAAAGTACTGTCAATTAATAAAGCATTCTTCCCTAGTTCTTGGAGAGAATGCTCTATACATAAATAAGAAGGACAGAAATAAAACACTAAAAATCATGACCGAATTTGTATAAAAATAATAGGGGGATAAGCAGCAATGTTCTTTCTGCTACTATCATAGTTGCGAGTGCTTTTATCGAAAAAAATTTCTTGTATAAATTTTGGTATAAAATGAGTAGCTTCAAGGGGTTTTAAAGAGCCTGAAAAGGATAATATTTTAAATATGAACCTAAAAAAATTTTATAAGTATATAGATTTAAGCTACTACTCGGCTACTCCAAAATATTTGCAGCTCGCTAATGCTATTACAAAAGCCATTGATGAAGGGAAATTGCAAAAAGGAGATATGTTGCCTTCTATAAATGAATTAAGTTTTGAATTTGAAATATCAAGGGATACGGCCGAAAAAGGCTATAAACATTTAAAAAACATAGGTATTTTAAGCTCTGTAGCTGGCAAGGGATATTTTATAAAAGATACAGAAGTTGATAACCAATTGAAAATATTGATGCTTTTCAATAAATTAAGTCCACACAAAAAGGTTATTTACGATTCTTTTGTTGCGAATATCACACCTACTGCCGCCATTGATTTTTTTATTTATAACAATGATTTTGCCGTTTTTAAAAGAATCCTATCATCTAGAATTGATAACTACACACATTATCTTGTAATGCCCCATTTTAAAGACGGAGGGGAAAATGTTCATGAAATTATAAATACCATTCCTAAGAACAAGCTAGTTATTATCGATAAGTTGATACCAGGAATTACGGGAGATTTTGCAGCGGTTTATCAAAATTTTGAAAAGGATATTTACAATGCTTTAGAACAGGCATTGCCATTATTAAGTAAATATCATACAATGAAAATTGTATGCTTGGAATACGCTATTTATCCGAAGGAGATTGTGAAGGGTTTTTTAAATTTTTGCAGACAATATGCATTTAATTATGTGATTGTAAAAGATTTAAATACTGATACCATTGAAGTGGGTGACGTATTTATTACACACATGGAAAATGATCTGGTAGAATTGATTGAAAAAATGTTGGCCTCTAATCTTAAGGTTGGTAAAGAAGTCGGCGTTATTTCTTATAATGAATCTCCATTAAAAAAAATAATCCTTAATGGTATTACAACCATATCTACCGATTTCCAATTAATGGGGGAAAGGGCTGCAAATGCAGTACTTGAAAAAAGTTTGGTAAGGGAAGAGATACCGTTTCTTTTAAATGTGAGGGCTTCTTTGTAAAAAACTATTTATCTCAAATGATACTAACTTTTAATACTAACAATTATAAATGATGAAAAAACACTTGTTTTATTTTTTTGCTACTTGTATGCTCTTTCTTAATGCAAGGAAAGCTTTTGCCCATTATGACAATGACTCTACCCTTACCATTCTTGCCGGTGATACAACATTGCAGACCTCCTCTATACAAAATGCTATTAACTATTGCAATAAAACGGGAGGAGGAACTGTAAGACTCACTAGAGGAACATATAGGACTGCACCATTAAAAATGCTAAGTAATATTACCTTACGAATAGATAGTGCTACCACTTTATTAGGAAGCCCTAATATGTCCGATTGGACAGTAGGTACATCATTGAAGAATTTATTATATACATCGGGTTCTCTTACCAATGTAAGGATTACTGGAAAAGGGACTATTGATGGTAGTGGTGCCCCATGGTGGGCTGCATTTAATGCAAACTCTTCTTTAAATAGGCCTCGTTTAATTTATTTATCCAATGTTACCAACCTTACCATTGATAGTTTAAACATTCAAAATTCCCCAAGCTTTCATATTGTTCCAAATTCCTGTACCAATGTTGTTATAGACCATGTAACTATAAATACAAGCAAAAATGCGCCAAACACTGATGGTATAGATCCTTCGCAATGCTACAATGTATTAATAACAAATTGTTCTATTAGCACGGGTGATGATAATATTGCTATCAAGGCTGGTGGAAATGTAGGAACGGGGGGATGTCAGGATATTACTGTAGCAAACTGTACGTTTGGTTATGGTCATGGATTATCTATCGGTAGTGAAACCTTTGGTGGGTACAATAATCTACGTGTTACTGGCTGTACTTTTAAAAATACAACCAATGGCATCCGGATTAAATCTAGCGTTGGGAATGGTGGGTTGGTTTCTAATACCTTTTATTCCAATATCACCATGACTACGGTAACTAATCCGATTGTAATAGATTGGGCTTATGCCACAGCTGTAATTACTGTCCCTCCCAAAGTTCCTGCCGGGGCAAATATTTACATCAACAATCTTACTGTAACAGGTTCTTCAAATGCTGGAATCTTTAACGGCTTAACAAATAGCATCATTCAAAACATCTTTATAACCAATGCAAATATTGCTGCCAAAAAAGGAATGACAATTAATTACGCCAATGGAGTAACATTCAAGAATGTGATTATTAATAAGGTTCCTGCCAAGAATGGAACGAACGTTATAACCACTGGCGTTACCGGTATACAAGGGTTTTAATTAAATAAATACAACTTAATCTAAAAAATGCAACATTTTAAACATTCCACCACAAGGGTTCTAGGTTCATTTCTTCTTTTTTTTATTGTAATAGCAACCAAGGCCCAACCAATTGTAAGTTCTATTGTGCCAACTAATGGGCCAATTGGAACAGCAGTTACCGTTTCTGGCAATAACTTTAATATTGATACTGCCAGCAATATTGTTTTCTTTGGTGCTACACGAGCTTCAGTTACAAGTGCTTCTACCACCAGCCTAACTGTTGTAGTTCCTGCTGGGGCAACCTACCAATCCATTTCGGTAATTAATACCGGAACAAACCTGATTGGTAGTTCTGCACAACCTTTTGACGTAACCTTTAATAGTGGTATTGGGCAAACTTTAACCCCTACTTCTTTCAATGCGAGAGTTGATTTTGCAACAGGTAGTAACCCTGCTGGTATTGTTGCGTTTGCCGATATTGATGGTGATGGTAAACCCGACATGGTAATTGTAAACAGGGCTACAAATACATTCTCCATCCTAAAAAATACAACTGCCGTTGGTACCGTTACAGCAGCTTCGTTTGCCAAGAAGGTAGATTTTGCTACAGACTCCACACCAAGCTTTGTAGCCATTGGAGATTTGGATGGTGATGGCAAACAAGACATTGTTATTACAAATATGTACACCAACAAAATATCTGTTTACAGAAATACAGCTACATTGGGTACCATCAATGCAGCTTCTTTTGCCGCTAAGGTTACTTTCATTTCAGATACTGTGTCTATGCCTACTTCGGTGGCCATTGGAGATTTGGATGGTGATGGCAAACCAGAACTTGCCGTGGCAAATAGTTTTAGCAATACAGTTTCTATCCTGAAAAACACTTCCAAGGTGGGAAGTATTGATGCCACTTCTTTTGCGCCCTCTGTAGATTTTACAACAGGATTGGGGCCAACTTCTGTTGCGATAAGTGATATGGATGGTGATGGTAAGCTTGATTTGATTGTAACAAACCTTAATGCCAAGACAATTTCTGTGCTGCGCAATAAAACTACATTGAGTATTATTGATACCACTTCTTTTGCCACCAAGGTAGATTTTACTGTAGGCACCGGACCCAATGCACTTACCATTGGCGATTTGAATGCTGATGGAAAGCCAGACATTATCGTTGCCAATCAAGGAAATAACACCATTTCTATTCTTCAAAACACAGCAAGTGCTGGTAGCATTAGTGCTACTTCCTTTGCTTCAAAAGTAGACTTATATACCAATGGGGCATCGCCATACTACGTTTCGGTGGGCAATATTGATAGCGATAGTTTGCCAGACATTGTAGTGGCAAATCTTGTTACAAACAATATTTCTATCATTAAAAATGTATATACATTGGGCAATATCAGTGCTGCCTCTTTTGCTCCGGGCGTAAGTATTGCTACAAGTAACTTTCCTTTTTCTGCTGCCATTGCCGATGTTGATGGTGATGGACAGGCCGATTTAGCTGTTCCTGAGTATGGTAAAAATTTTGTTTCTATTTATAAAAATGCCCTTTCAAATGCTTTGCCTGTTAAGTTTATCAGCTTTAGTGGTAAATACCAAACAACGGGCGATGCGTTACTTACATGGAAATCTGCTACCGAAATCAATTCGGCCTATTACCTTGTTCAGCGTAGCACAAACGGTACAGATTTCGTTACCGTAAGCAAACAAAAGGCGGCAGGCGTGGCAAATACATATAACTATACCGATGCATTGTCTTCCTTAAGTAATGTATCAACTGTTTACTATCGTTTGGTGGCGGTAGATATTGATGGTAGTAAAATGAATAGTTCGATTGTTGCCATTGGCATCAATCATAATTCGTTCTCTGTTTACCCTAATCCTGCCAAAAGCTTCATAAATGTTCGCACCAATGGCAGTGCGGGTTATAGCCTGTTGGTTATTACAGATATGGCTGGGCATACGGTGTTGACACATAAAATGCAGGGAACTTTGTTAGAGCAAATTGCGCTAGGCACACTTGCAAAAGGCACTTACACCGTAAGCATATTTACGTTAACGGGCAAGCAGTCTCAACAGATTATTATAAGTCAATAGAAGTCGTAAGTCAAGAGTCGATAGTCATAAGTAAAAAAGAGGCTGCCCCATTTGGAGTAGCCTCTTTTTTTGACTTTCAACTTATACATTTCGTTAATCGTTAGGAACGTAAGTCGCAAGTATTGAACGACGAAAACTAGCGATTCACGCTCCAAACAACTAATCACTAACCACTAAAAATCCTAGTCTCCCGGCGACATGGTGGTTATGGAACTCCACACCAAAGGGTCGGTATCATTGCCTTTATAGGCCGATGCAAAAGGATAAGGTGTATTGGGTGTAAGCCCCGTAATGGTGATACTATGCCCATTGCTATGCCTAAAAAACCAATCATTAATGTTTGCAGGAGTAGGCCCCAACGATGTTTTCCAGAAGGCAAAAATGGTTCCATGGGTGGTAACAATGGGTTTATCCACTTTT
>JANYEU010000391.1 GCA_025362915.1 Chitinophagaceae bacterium
CCAACAAGTGGGGCTTCTTATATGGGCTTGAATTGGCCTCTAATTAGGTATTCAGATGTTTTATTAATGTTTGCCGAGGCGGATAATGAGTTAAATAATAGCCCTTCGCCCGCTGCAATCAGTGCTTATAATAGTGTTAGAACGAGAGGGTTTGGTGGAGATCCTTCTTTGATTGGAACAACCCCTTCAACTCATGATGATTTCTTTAAGGCAATTGTTAGGGAACGTTCTTTGGAATTTGGAGCAGAAGGCATTCGTAAATATGACCTGAAAAGATGGGGACTACTTGCCAAGGCAATTAGTGACACAAAAACTAACTTGACTTCTTTGGTTAGTAATAAGGCGCTGTCAGCTACAAGTTATATGGCTCCGCCACCCAATTATACAATTGCCGGACCATTACCAACATCAATGTATTTTTATTATCCTGATGATGCTGGTAATCCTGCCGGAAAATCAAAAGCCGTTGATGATTCAACACTTTGGATAAATAGCTTTTATGGAAAACAGCCATCTATCACTGTTACTCCTACTCTAGATAGACCAGTTAACACAAAAGTGTCTTGGATTGGGTCTGGAATTGCTTCTACTTTCGGAAAATACTTTGCTGCAGGTTTTATAGAAAAACATAGTGAGTTATTTCCTATTCCTCAAGCAGTAATTGATGCAAGCAATGGTGCAGTTGTTCAGAATAATGGGTATTAAAATTTCTGGTTAACTATTTAACTTGAATTCCTTTTTCAATGAAATAAATTTTATTATGAAGAAAATAAGTATATCATTATTTTTTATTAGCACACTTTTAATAGTAAGTTGGTCTTGCAAAAAGAGTAGCAATACTCCAACTGTAAGTTTTGTAGCGAGTGCTTTAGATTCTGCAAAAGTTAGTACTTTAACAAGTTTTGCTATCAACAATATCATACAAAATCATATTGATAGTTTTTTTGTATCTGTATTGCCTAATATTCCTACACGCATTTACAACAAAACACTTTACTTCAAATACACTGGGGATGGTTCGGATTTTAAAGTAATTTATACAGGAGATGTTTCGCATATTTATGACCCACAGAATGACTCGACAGCTAATACTGCTGCTATTATTTCTAATGGATGGTATTCCTATCAATATCCAAAGTCGGATACATTTCATGTTACAGTTCTTGCAAATAATGTTGCGAATGGAGGAAAGGATATACATCGTGGCAAACTAACCGAAACCTTTATAATCAAATAATACTTCTTATAATTTGAGGAATATAACGGATTGCCAAAACTGGTAATTAATAAAACACGCCTTCATGAAATTAAATAAAGTAGTTCTCTCAATTGCCTTTCTTTTGGGTGTAACAACCTCATTAATTGCGCAAACAAGTAATTATTCTTGGAATAATCTTCCTAAAGCTGTGCTTCCAACGTTTAAGAAAGACACGTTTAACATTTTAAAGTATGGGGCTATTTCTGATGGAGTTACATTAAATACTAAGAGTATTAATGACGCTATAAATGCCTGTAGTGCAAAGGGTGGTGGCGTCGTTCTCGTTCCACAAGGTTTATGGCTAACAGGGCCAATTGTTTTGAAAAGCAACGTAAATTTTCATATCAGTCATTCAGCATTATTACAGTTTACTGATGATAAAACACAGTATCCTTTGGTTTTGGGTGAGTATGAAGGTCATCCTTCACCACGGAATCAATCGCCTATTTCTGGAATTAATTTGGTGAATATTGCTGTTACAGGAGAAGGAATATTAGATGGTCACGGGGAAGTTTGGAGGGCAATTTCAAAAGACAGACTAACAGAAAGCGATTGGAAAAGCTTGGTTGCAAGTGGAGGTGTAGTAAGTGAAAACGGAAATGAATGGTTTCCTTCTCAAAGTTATCTTGATGGATCTAAAATAAAAGACCTAATAAAATACCAGCCCGGTAAACCCTTAAAGGATTACGAACCATACAAAGATTTTTTTCGACCCAACATGCTGGTTCTGAATAATTGCAAAAAGGTATTGCTGGAAAATACTACTTTTCAAAATACCCCAGCTTGGTGTTTGCACACTATTCTTTGTCAAAATCTGACTGTAAAAAGTGTACATGTTCGCAACAACTGGAACGCTCAAAATGGTGATGCCTTTGATGTGGAATCTTGTAAGGATGTATTGGTAGATGGTTGCACTTTTGATGCTGGGGATGATGGAATTTGTGTAAAATCGGGAAGGGATGAAGATGGTAGAAAAAGAGGTGTTCCTACCGAAAATATGGTGGTTCGTGATTGCATAGTTTATCGTGCGCACGGTGGTTTTGTAATTGGAAGTGAAATGTCTGGTGGAGCTAGAAACATTTTTGTTTCTAATTGTACTTTTATTGGAACTGATATAGGATTGCGTTTTAAAACTACCCGTGGTCGGGGTGGAATGGTAGAAAAGATTTATATAAAAAACATCAGCATGAAAGACATCGTCCATGAGGCTATCCTTTTTGATATGTACTACATGGTTAAGGCTACCAAAAAGGAAATGAAACCTGTAACAGAAGAAACACCTCAATTTAGAGATTTTTATGTGAACAATGTTGTTTGTGATGGTGCTGAAAAAGGATTGATGATTCGTGGTTTGCCAGAAATGAGTATTAAAGGGATTCATTTGGAAAATCTTGTTTTGAAAACAGATAAAGGAGCTGAAATAGTAGAAGCTGAGGATATTTCTCTAAAGAACGTAACCTTAATCAATTCAGATACGAAGCCCGTAGTGTTGATTGATAATGGAAGCAAGATTACCTTGGAGAATATTAAATACAGTAATAATTCAGAGTTGTTATTCAGTGTAAGCGGAGAGAAGTCAGCTGATATAAAAGTATCAAAAACGGATTTTTCTAAAGCAAAAGAGAAAGCTGCCTTCACAGAAGGGGCAACGGAAAAGGCATTGATAATTGCTAAATAGATTCTTATAATACAGGTTTTATAGTAGTAAAACCTGTAGGTTTAGTGTGTAAAAAACTGGAGACCTTAAAATATAACTATTGTAATCCGAATTCAGCATGAAATATACTATTGTCCTATTACTTTTATTCATTTCCGCATTCTCTTTTGCGCAGAAAAATAGTATACCGAGAGATACAAGTTTCAACTTGAACGGTACATTTATAAAGGAACAAAAAAAACGTCCATACATAATTATTGCTTCGCCTAAACCGAATGATGATGTATTAATCAAGAAGGATATTGTATTTAGAACGATAAAAGAAAGAGAATTATTATTGGATATATATTATCCTAAACATACAAAGAAGCAAAAACCTGCTGTATTACTAATTTTTGGTGGCGGATGGCGTTCTGGTAATAAATCGCAGAATGAGGCAATGGCAACGGACTTGGCAAATAGGG
>JANYEU010000448.1 GCA_025362915.1 Chitinophagaceae bacterium
CCCCAACCCCCATCCCCTGAAGGGGTGTTATGGAGAATGTTCGACACAAAGACTCAAAGTCGCAAAGAAGCGCTAAGAAAAGCAAGGATGAAGATTACATAAGGCATCATTAAATCATTCAAATCACTTTAATCATAATTCATGATAGCAAATAACATTTTAGGTACCATTGGCAATACGCCACACGTTCGCATCAACAAACTTTTTGCTAATAAGCACAATGTTTACATCAAACTAGAAAAGGCAAACCCCAGTTCTAGCATCAAGGATCGTATTGCTTTGGCAATGATTGAAGATGCCGAGGCGAAGGGACTTCTCAATAAAGAAAGCGTAATAATAGAACCTACTTCTGGCAATACAGGTATTGGTTTATCGATGGTGGCTGCAGTAAAAGGCTACAAAATCATCTTGGTAATGCCCGAAAGCATGAGCATTGAACGCAGGCGATTAATGGCTTTATATGGTGCTGAATTTGTGTTGACTCCTCGCGAAAAAGGTATGAAAGGGGCAATAGAAAAGGCTGGCGAACTGGTTGCTTCTACGCCAAACGCCTGGATGCCACAACAATTTGACAACCCTGCCAATACTGAAATTCATAGAACAACTACCGCCATCGAGATATTGAACGACTTTCCTAATGGGATTGATTATCTGATTACTGGCGTAGGTACAGGTGGTCATATCACTGGTGTTGCTGAGATATTAAAGGCCAAGTATCCTAACCTAAAAGTGTTTGCGGTAGAACCAGAGTTATCGCCTGTATTGAGTGGTGGCGCACCTGGTTCACATCCATTGCAAGGTATTGGTGCGGGCTTTATTCCTTCCATTTTAAATATGACAATCTTGGATGGGGTAATAAAAGTGAGTAAAGATGATGCCTATACTTATGCCCAAAGGGTTGCTCGGGAAGAAGGTATCTTGGTAGGGGTCTCTACTGG
Organism: Chitinophagaceae bacterium; assembly: GCA_025362915.1. Lineage (GTDB taxonomy): Bacteria > Bacteroidota > Bacteroidia > Chitinophagales > Chitinophagaceae > Parasediminibacterium. Next base: position 939 of record JANYEU010000448.1, read on the forward strand.
TGCTTCGTTGGCGGCTGTTGCGCAAAAGCTGGCAGATATTCCAGAAGGCGCAACCGTGCTTACTTTCAATTATGATACTGGCGAACGTTATTTATCTATCGAAGGATTGTTTTAACCTTTTGCTTGGTATAAATAGGATTTGTTGAATACAAAACAAAGTTTGTTGATGCCATCACAGAGTTTATTTATGCCATAACAGAATTTGTTGATGCCATAACAAAGTCTGTTTATATCAAAACAACTTCTGTTTATATCAAAACAAAGTTTGTTGAATACAAAATAAAGTTTGTTGAATATTCAACATAGTCTGTCGAATACAAAACAAAATCCATTTAATACAATAATTTCTATTTAAAATGGAAAGCAATACAACTAAGAAAGGTAAGGTAATCATTGCAGGAGCGGGTCCCGGTGATGCGGAACTCATTACCATCAAACTCCAAAAGCGATTGGCTGAGGCTGATGTGATTATCTGTGATAGATTGGTAAACCCCGACATCATCAGTTTAAATGCTAAGAAAGATGTGTTGGTATTGAATGCCGGAAAGCAGGGTTATAATGATGCCTCCATTTCGCAAGATGAAATTAATGAACTGATTGTATCCCACGCTTTGCAGGGGCATACTGTTTTGCGTTTGAAGGGTGGCGATGTGGCTTTCTTTAGTAATGTTTTGGATGAATTATACAGCATCACTGCTCACGAAATACCTTTTGAAATTATCCCTGGCATCACCGCCGCTGCTGGTGCGTCTGCCTATACGGGTATCCCTTTAACCGCAAGAGGCTTTTCGCAGGGTGTTCAGTGGGTTACTTTTAGCCCTAGTTCTAATTACAGTCATGAAAGATGGGAATATCTTGCTGCCAGCAACGATACATTGGTGTTTTATATGGCGTCCAAGAATGTCATCCAATTGGCCGAACAGCTTATTAAATATATAGGTGATAGAGATATTGCATTAGCAATAGTTGAACAAGCAACAACGCCTCATCAAAAGGTAAACATTACTTCTTTGAAAAACTGTGCGGTTGACTTTAAGGATAAACAATTCAGTTCGCCAAGTTTGGTGATTGTAGGTAATGTAGTCAACCTTCACCATCAATTCAAGTGGTTTAATAGCGATGGTGGGGGAAGTATTTTTAATGATTTAGAGAAATAGTAAAGGTTAGCCATAAAGACTCAAAGAAGAAATAAGTTTAAGTCATAATAAAAAAGAGCAGTCAAAATTTAAATCGTGACTGCTCTTTTTTATTTGATGAATCTTTGTTACTGTATTCTTTTCAGCTTTTATTTTTTTAAGTAACCATTATCAATCCAACAGACACGGCAACTTGTCCCATCCAAAATATAAACATCCATTTAATCATCTGTGTCGTATTCTTCCATACCATCTGGGTATAATGGACAATGGGCTGGGAAGTTGGTTTGCCAAATGGTTGATAGAGATAATCGTTCTTTTCGCTTAGCCAACCAATAGAGGAATCAAGGGGTTTATAAAAACTGGACGAACTACCCCACCAAAGGTCTTCTCCCAGACTGTTGCCTTCGTTATCCTTGCAGTTGCTATGTTTCATGGTGCAATGGTTATGAATAGATAGATAGTCTGCCCAATCTTGTGCATAATTAGACAATTTTACACTCCATGCCAATGGAGCAACATCCACTTCCTGCCTTGCCATGTTGTGGTGGTTTAGTATTTCTTGCGCAGTAAAACTATTCAAAAGACTGCCCGTAAAAGGTGGAACATATTGGGGAAATGTATTTGACATAAAATTCGTTTTCTTGAAACTTACAAATTAAAATGTGTAACCCACCAGCCTATCACAAATTTCTTTGAAGCTAGGTCTTTTAGCTACTTCGCTTTGCAAGCAATCTTCTTTTAATTGAATTAAAGACTGTAGCGTATCATTATCAATGGATTCTTCGATTGTGTAAGTCAACAAATCTTCTAGCAGGTAACCAAAGGCGCTTACTTCTATTCTTTCCAAAAGGAATGCCTGGGCATCGTTAATATTGTATAAGGATGCTGCACCAAAATCGCCAAATAGGGGATGGGCATCTGTGCCAATCAAGGTGTTATGGGCATATAAATCGCCGTGCATGATACCTTTTTCGTGCAATTGCGCACCCACAGAAGCGATGCCTTGCGCAATGGTCAGCGTATCATTCAATGAAAAAGAAGTTTCTGCATGGTACACATCCCTGGTGCAACTATCAAAGCTGGGCGGATTGCCGAGATTGGTATAGTGTGGGGGTATCAACGATAAAAGCAAACCTTTTTTATCTTCGGGATGATTATGAATCTTACCCAATAAATTCACCAGATTGGGGTGATTTCCCGCCAGCGATGGCTTGCCCGACGATGAGATGAATGCCTGTATGCTTGCGGGAAATCATCCCAATCTGGTGAATTT
>JANYEU010000451.1 GCA_025362915.1 Chitinophagaceae bacterium
TGGTGTGACAGCTATTGGTGGTATTTTTCTGTTGTTAAACATCGTACTGCAATACTACCGAAAGCATTATTGGCAGGGCAATAAGGTTGATACCAAAACTGTATATCAATTAGGGTTTGTAAACGTATTTGTACCTATTAATTGGAAAAAAAGACATGGAACCCAAAATTCAATCAGCGTATAAAAATATACCCATAAAATGGTTGATCATCTTTAATATCGATAATTATCGCAACCGTTACCGGTAGCGATGTCGGCGCAATAAAATAGATGGCCTCTAAAGAATGTCATAATGTTTGAATATTTTCTAAAAAAAGAGCCCAAATTTAAATAACCTTCTGCCGCATTCTTTCAAGCTGCCAAACAATTGCCACTACTTTTACAACTAACATACATTGTTTGCACATCATTTAATCATCAATATAAAATAAATTTATGGGATTACTTACAGGTAAGGTTGCCATCGTTACGGGCGGCGCAAGGGACATTGGCAGACAAGTTTCGTTAAAGCTAGCCGCAGAAGGGGCTAAGGTTTGTGTTAATTACTTTGGCGAAGAAAACGGTGCCGAAGAAACATTGCAGTCTATAATTGCAGCAGGTGGTGAAGCCATCATCGTGCAGGGCGATATGACAAAGCAAGCCGATGTGGTAAAGGTGGTGGGTGCCTGCGTGGCTTCTTTTGGAGAAACAATAGACATCTTGGTAAATGTTGCCGGTGGATTGGTAGGCAGAAAATTATTGCCGGATATGGATGAAAACTTCTGGGATTTTGTAATGAATGTAAACCTGAAAAGTGTGTTTTTGGTTACCCAAGCCGTTGTTCCTCACATGACAAATGGCGGTGCAATTGTCAACTTCTCTTCCCAAGCTGCGCGAGATGGTGGCGGCTTTGGTGCGATGGCATATTCAACTGCAAAAGGGGCTGTGCTTACTTTTACCAGAGGGCTTGCCAAAGAGTTGGGGCCAAAAGGCATCAGGGTAAATTGTATTTCTCCGGGCATGATAAATACCACTTTCCACAATACTTTTACAAAGGATGAGGTGCGGAAGAACGTGGCTGCTTCAACGCCGTTAAGAAGAGAAGGCAACCCAAGCGAAATTGGCGACTTGGCTTTATATCTTGCCAGCAATGCCTCTTCTTTTATTACAGGATCGAGTATTGAAATAAACGGAGGAACTTACTTTGTATAATTTTGTTTACCGTAAATTGGCTTGTGAAAGATGAATCATTACTTTCGTTCAAATCATTTAATCATACTTACAATATGCGATTGCTCAATAATTATTTTACGCTTATCTGTCTGTTTGCAGCCCTCAGTGTATCGGCACAGCACCCCATTGCTTATTGTACCAAGAGCGATATTGCTTACATTAAAAGCAAATTGAACGATAATGAATTGATTAAAAAATCTTATAGCGATATAAAGGCCAGTGTGGATTTTTGGATTGGAAAAGATGTGGATGTTCCCTTTCCTAAAGACCCTGCCGGTGGATATACCCATGAGAAACATAAGGATAATTATAACTTGATGTTTAATAGCTCAATGCTTTATCAGCTTACCGGTGATGCAAAATATGCCGAACTGGTTAAGAAGATATTTATTAAGTACGCTGCGCTCAATCCTACATTGAAAGATCACCCAGAAGCAAAAAGCAAATTCCCCGGGCGGATATTCCACCAAGCCCTCAATGATGCAAACTGGTTGGTGTATGCAGGATTGGCGTTTGATGGCATCCACGATTATCTAACGCCCGCAGAAAGAAAACAAATAGCAGATGGTGCCTTTAAACCAGAGGTAGATTTCTTTTCTGGCGAACTGAAAGATTGGTTTGCCCTGATACATAACCATGCTGTTTGGGCTTGTGCGGGTGTAGGCATTGCGGGCATGGCTACCGACAATGAAGATTGGGTTCAAATGGCTTTGTACGGAGCCAATAAGGATGGCAAGTCTGGCTTTTTGGCCAACATTGATGGCTTATTTTCTCCTGAAGGTTTCTACACAGAGGGGCCATATTATACACGGTATTCTATTTTGCCATTCTACTTATTTGCCAATTCATTGCAGCATTACAAACCAGCGTTAAAGGTTTTTAATATAAAAAACAATGTCCTTCAAAAAGCATTGTTTAATGCCTTGCAACAAACAAATCTGGATGGTGGCTTTTATGCTTATAATGATGCACTAAAAGACAAGACCTTCGTCAGCAACGAAATTGTGGAGGCGGTAGATATTGCCTGGGAAGTATTTGGGGCAGATAAAAGTTTGCTTCCTGTGGTAGTTCAGCAAAACAAGGTTACGCTTAGTAAAGGAGGGATTGACCTTGCCGAGGAGATTTCGAAAAACAAGAGTATCCCACGTTACTTTCCGTATAAATCAA
>JANYEU010000466.1 GCA_025362915.1 Chitinophagaceae bacterium
TTGTCTGTACATGGTTTGTCACTTTTTAAGTAAACTGTATCTGTTAAATTATGCTTTTATCACAATGTCTTATTTAGTGCCCGCTTCTTTAGTGGCATCTGCCTTCATCTTATCATTGGCAGAGATAACAAATTTTACATTGCGGTTTTGGCTGCGTCCATCTTCAGTATCATTGCTATACTGTGGGGCATCCTCGCCAAATCCTTTACTGGTAAGTCTTGATACATCAATGCCTCTACCAGAAAGATAACCAGTAACAGCATCAGCCCTTTTTTGGGATAACTTTTGGTTCATTGCAGGGGCACCAGTGTTGTCAGTATGTCCTTGTATCTCTATATTCGTGTCTGGATATTTCACCAACAGTGCGTATAGTTTATCCAAGCTTGCCTTAGAAGTCGCAGATAAATCAGCCTTGCCTATACCAAACAATACCTTATCGCTAAACTCCACCACAATACCTTCGCCTACCCTTTCCACCTTTGCAGAAGGTAAATCTTTTTGGATGTCGGCTGCTTGCTTATCCATTTTGTGACCAATGATGGCACCTGCACCTCCGCCTACAGCAGCTCCGATAATTGCACCTACACCCACATGTCCAGATAGGCTACCAATAATGCCACCCACTATTGCACCTGCACCTGCGCCAATGGCTCCTCCCTTTTGGGCTTTGTTGGCACTACTACAACTGTAAAGTGCCAAAGAACACATTACCAAAATCACTGTTAATTGTTTCATTAGTTTCATCATTTCTTTTTTTATGCTTGATTAAATAATTGTTTTATCCCAGCAGGAACAGTTAACAAGACGGTTAAGTATAATTCACAATCGGTAAACAAAGATATGGCTATATGGTTTTATATTCAAGTATTAAATCCTAAAACGCAAACAGACTACCCTGATTGAGTAGCCTGCGGGTTGTAAAAGCTACATTATTTATTCATTTGCATGTGGTGGTTTGCTGCCATAAGGACGTTTCGGGCGAAGTGTTTTTTCTACTTCCACGTACTTGCCATATTGTTTTTCCGTTAATACCTTCTTTATCTTGGCATCCCTATCACCTGATAGTTTATCTGCAATTTCTTTCTTTACAGGGGGTGGTGGTGGCGGAGGCGGCGCATCTTTGTCCCTGTTCTTATCCATATCCGCAAAGAAGACTTTGTAGGCAAACAATATCTTTTCTTTCTGGTTGGGCGTAAGCTGCAATTGTTTGTTTAGTTCTGCACTTACCCTGTTCAATCTTTGCTTAAGGGTAGGTGGTTTAGGTAAACGATTCCCTTCTTTGTCCTGTGCCTTACATAATCCAACAGATATTAGCATGAAACCTACCAAAGCGATGTTCTTTTTCATGATGATAAAAATTTATTTAGTTAATGAATACTATCATCAGAAGCGGAATATGCTTAAAACCTTCGGGAATGGGTGGTAATATTTATTAATAGGATTAAATTTTAGTTTGCAAATGCTTAAAATAGCTGTTATTTTAATTGCCTAGACCTTTTAGGTCAGGTTAGTAAATCATTTGATTATTGGCTTTAGCCAAATACTTAAATAAATAATACTGATAATGTGTGGCTAAAGCCAAGTTATAAAATCTATCCCTTTTCCCCTTGTCTAAAACCGAAGGGCTATTCAGTTGCCAACTAAATACTCAACCCTATTTATTAAACTTGGCTTTTGGTCTGCTAATAATGTCTTTCTAAAATTGCTCAAGACCCAGCAAATATACGTTACATGCGTTTACTAGACTTAGTAGATGTTAGCAATTGACTTGTACACTAGCAGGGAAGTAATAAACCCACCTCCTAACCTCCTCTAGGGAGGAGAACTAGAAGATAGTAGCGAATTATTTTAGCGAATAGGAATACTAAGAAATCATTTTAATAAATCTAACACATTCGGCAAGCTCACTCTACGTCTCTTCCAAGGAGGATACGTAGAGTGGGCTTAATTTATATTTTACTTCTTCTAAGCTAAGTAACCAATCAGTTCATAAAGGGCAATGTCATC
>JANYEU010000017.1 GCA_025362915.1 Chitinophagaceae bacterium
TTTTATTATTTTATGAGTAGTTGCAAAGAAATAAAACGACACTTAAAAAGAATTAACCGCAAAGAACACGAAGCTATTCCGCAAAGAATACACAAAGGAGTTGTTGATTATATGTAAAGCGTTTGACTTTTAGGGCGCAAGGCGGGAGTATAAAATAGATATTTATTTAATGCTGACTACTTATTCCTAGCTTCTTAAAAATATTAGAACGGTGTACCTCAATGGATAGTATTTATTTAAGCAAATACCAGTTGCAAACTGGTTCAACTAAAAGGAACAAGTGACCAACTATCGCTGAACACTTGCTCCAGTGGGCCCACTTTCAATAACGCAAATACAGATGCATTATTTTTACATTATAGTAACGTAAGTGTTAATTGTTGGTAAGTCAAAGAAAGTATATTTACAAAAATATCAATTATGAAAAAATATTGTTTCTTACTTATTGTCATTTGTATCGGCATTTATAGTTGCGATCCCCCTCCGCAGTACCATGATACGTTTGTGAAACTACAGGCTACAATAAATGACTCCTCCGAAACAATTCATTTAGGCGATACCCTCAAATTTGATTTAACGTTACCTGATACTTTGTTTGCAAGTACACAAACGGGTTTTGAGACAATACCTGTCAATTCAGTTCAGCGGGTGGATTATCCGTTCTGTCTTTATCTGATAGATACTACCTCTTCTACAATATCTGTTAAGAGGATTAATGGCAACCAAGCCACCTTTGCCACAAATGGTACAAGTGATGATGGTGTCCAAGTAAGAATGGCTGTTCATGGAAGACCCTATACGGTTACCTTAAATGTTGTTCCGCCTTCTAGAGGTTTGTACAATCTATATATACCTCAAATGTTGGGCAACATCGGGTTAAACAACAGAAATCAATATGTTGGCTTGGCACTCAATTTTAAAGTTCGCAACAAGCATTGGTATCTTTTTGACCCCTACAATCCTGGGTTTTCTGATGGAATTGCTGAAGCAGATTACAATGGTTTTGGGTGTTATTTATTCAGGGTAAAGTAAGGTTTGTTAATTCTCTTCAAGTGCAGTTACTACCTACTGGTGGTGGCTGCACTTTTTGTTTGTTAACCATTCTATCTTACAAAGGGTATATTTGTAGAAATAGGATGTAATGACAACAGAAGAATTGAATGCGATGTTTGATAAGATAGCCATTTCGCAAGCAGAAAATGCTGCTCAACAAAAGAAAACCGATGAACAAATGACCCGGAATGAAAGAATTACTGAAAGGAATGAAAGAATTGCTGAAAGGAATGAAGCTAAACTTACAAGAATGGGATTCACTTTGGGGAATATGGCAAATAACCACGGAGAAAGTACCGAGGAGTATTTTTTCAACTCTCTGTGTGACGAACCAAGGTTGGGCAGCATTAGGTTTGATGAAATTATTAAAAACATTCATGGTAAGGTAGCAAGAGTGGAAGATGAATTTGATATAGCCATGTATAACGGCAATAATGTGGCATTGATTGAATGTAAGTATAAAGCGCATGAAAATGATGTTATTAACCTGATAGAAAAGAAAGTGCAGAACTTTAAGCAACTTTTTCCTTTTTATGCCAATCATAACTTTTATCTTGGTATTGCCAGTTTCTCTTTCTATCCTAAACTGGAAGCTTTAGCAAAAGAGAACGGTGTGGCAATTCTGAGACAAAAAGGGGAAGTGGTAGAAATAGAAGCAGACAACTTGAAGGTGTATTAAAAGTGGTGTAAATTTGAGCATACTAAAAAGTGCAGTTACTACCTCGCGGTGGTGGCTGCACTTTTTGTTGGGTACAGAAACATAGAATGGAGGGTTGTATTTACAAAAATATAGTGTATGAAAAAATATTGTTTCTTTCTTATTGCTGTTTGTATTAGCAGTTTTAGCTGTCACACCACAAGGCAATACCATGATACTGCTGTAAATTTTCTTGCTACTATAAATGACTCCTCAGAAACAATAAGTTTTGGAGATACCCTTAAGTTCACCTTAACGTTGCCGGACACTTTGTTTGCAAATGCACAAACTGGGTTTGATACCATACCTGTCAATTCTGTTCAGCGAGTTGATTTTCCATTCAGATTTCATCAAATAGACACCGCCTCTACTACAACGTCTGTTAAGAGGATTAATGGTAACGAGGCAACCTTTGCCACCAATGGAACAAGTGATGATGGAGCGCAAGTGAGGATGGCTGTTCATGGAAAACCCTACACGGTTACCTTGAATGTTGTTCCTCCTTCTAAAGGGTTGTACAATATATTTATACCACAAATGCTGGGTAATATAGGGGTAAACAACAGGAGCCAATATGTTGGCTTGGCACTCAATTTTAAAGTTCGGAACAAGCATTGGTATCTTTTTGACCCCTACAATCCTGGGTTTTCTGATGGAATTGCTGAAGCAGATTACAATGATTTCGGGTCGTATTTGTTTAGGGTAAAGTAAGTTTTGTTAATTCTCTTCAAG
>JANYEU010000048.1 GCA_025362915.1 Chitinophagaceae bacterium
CAGTTGCACAATGGGGTAATATTTTACCTCCTTTAGCAACGTACTCGGTCCATAGTAATATTTATTGGCAACGTAAGGCTTTTTACTGATTACCAGCACGATAGGCTGCGCATATTCCCTGAAAGATTCCAACGTTTCAAATAAATAGTTCTTGTTTCGTTTTACATCAAACGTGTCAAGGTTGAGATAGTTGTTAGATATATTGTCTTTCTCATCCGTTTCTATAATGGGTATATCAATATTGCCGCTTGTTATCTTGGTAGCGAGGTTTAGGTTGGCACTATCCGACGAATTGAGGATTGTTTTCTGTGCTTCCACCCATACTGCCACATTGTTACGCTCCTGAGCAGCAATCTTGGTAGCCAACGATTCCGAATAAAACACCGTTCCCAGCACTATCAGTACGGCAATAAACCCAAGCAAGCTTCGCCAATTCAACCACTGTTGTATCATGGCTGTAAAAGTAATGATTAGTTATTAGTGGTTAGTGGTTAGTCAAAAGTTGAGTAGATTAAAAAAGAAAGCGGTTAAGCTTATTCAGACAAACCGCTTTATCTTATCAGTAATTAATTAGCTACTGATAACCAGCTAATAACTAATCACTAACAACTACTTACGCTACATTCACATTAAAATGTCCTGCCAATGTATCGGACAGATTTAGCCAACCGTTAATTAATTTCTACACTTTACGGAAGTTATTTCGTATTTAAATTACATTAATTAAAATAAACTATTTAAATAAAATATTTGGTTTTCAAAATATTTTATTTAAGATAAATTATATGCCAAATAGATGTTTACCCGACACGGATAAACCCTTTTTATGTCATACGATTTTATCAATATGGGTTAAAAAAGTACTTTTTATGTCATCAACGAAATCGTATGACACTAAATACTTTTATTTAACGTCATCCGATTAATCAACACGAGGTAAATACTTTTATTTAGTGTCGTACGATTAATCGACACGAGGTAAATACATTTATTTATAAAGTATTGAGATAATTGTAGCTTACAAAAGGGTTTATTGGATTGATAATGAGAAGATTTTGGGAATGAAAAGGAATTGAATCATTGAAAGGGATATTGTATTCTTCGCTTCTGCACAATCTTCGCGTCTGTGCGAAGTATGAAGCAGCCTTGCTTATGTTTATTAGGCTGATTCGTTCCTCGCAGTACGAGAATTGGGTTGCTGAAGATGATAACTATTGCAAGTAAAAGAATCATACTATATTTTTATGGATATAATATTGTTAGATAAGTTGATACAACTGTGAAAGAGGAACCACAAAGGAGAACAAATAGCCTTGGTAATAAAAGTGTGCTGTATACTTACACTTTATAAAACTTAAAAGAATAAAAATTGAAAAAAATCTTATTAGGATTCCTATTTTTTATCTATGGTATTTATTCCTATGGCCAATTTGACACTACCAAAACAAACGTAATTGGCTCTTATCTTACCGATGATGCTAGAATTCATATATCAGATTCAATTACAAGCGAAGGAAAAAAATTGTATAATTCAGAAATCGCATCTTGGTATGGAACAGACATCTTTGTACAACAGTTTAAAGATGGAGTCAATAACATTGGCGGCTATTTTTCTTATCCTGACTATTCAAGCGAAACTTGTCTTTTCTACTCAAAAGGAGACAGTCCACTAGTGTTAGGCACTACAACATTTGACAGCAGCTTTAATTTAAAAAATGTAATATTTAACGGTACAAAAAGAAACTTAACGCCACACGAAGCTGAAATTTGGCAACTAAGAACGGCAGCACAAGAAGAAATTAAAAAAGACACGTCCTTTTTTCTAAGTTACAGAGGCACAACATTTAACCTAATCCCATTTATTGAAGATGACAGTAAAATTTTATATATATTGACTGGTACCACAAGAACAGATGTTGTTTACGTTGGTAATGATTATCTTTTAAAATTTGATAGTCGCAATAATTTGATTTCTCACAAGAGATTGCATGCTAATATAATCCCATTACCAGTTAATAAAAAAGTAAAAAAGAATGACGTTGGCAATGTTCATATTCACTTGCCTGAAACAGGAGATTTTATAACTGCAACAGATATTTGCACATTCATGCTTAACGAAAAAGTTGCAAAGTGGAAACAACAAATGGTAGTTTCTGAACACTTTATGTCTATCTGGAATTGTGAATCCAATTCGCTAATTATACTTCCAACTGGAAGATAAAAAATATATACAATCCGCCCTTCGAGGCTGGTAGCTTCGAAGGCTTATTTTATTGCTAAAAACAACAGGTTATGCCCAAAAACTTTTCTTAACCCGACTTAAACATTACCCTCATTTCAATCATTTTTATCCTTCCAATCATTTCTTCTATTCTAATAGCTTTACTTTTGACACTTCTTAACAATAGCTTGTATGAATACTGGTCAGCCATCTAAAAGAATATTAGTTCCACTTTTAATATTGTCAATGGTTTTATTTGCCACTACGCCCCTCTTTGCGCAAGTGTGGCAATGGAGTACCTTATTTAAAAACGAAAGACCGAACGCCGAGGAAGCAAGGGCTTTTTTGTGGATACCCGAAAACTGCAAGAAGGTAAAGGGCGTGGTGGTTGCGCAGAACAACATGGAAGAATTATCCATTCTGGAACATGCCAACTTTCGCAAGCAACTTACCAAGCTTGGCTTTGCCGAGGTTTGGGTGAATCCTCCCTTCGATCATGTATTCAACTTTAATGAAGGTGCTTACGAAACTTTCAATAATATCATAAACAGTCTTGCCAATGTGTCTGGTTACACAGAACTAAAGGTTGCGCCAGTAGTACCTATGGGTCACTCGGCTGCTGCCAGTTGGCCTTATTATTTTGCCGTACTGAAACCTGAGCGTACACTCTGTGCCATCTCTATAAGTGGACAATGGCCTTACTTTAGGGACAAGAACTTTGCACCAGATATTTGGGATGAGAAAACACTGGATTATGTGCCTTGCCTAGAGACAATGGGCGAATATGAGGCCGCTGCTACTTGGAGTACTGAGGGATTGAAAGAACGTGCAGAACAAAAATACCTGCCGCTAAGTATGTTGGCCTGCCCTGCAGAAGGTCATTTTGCAGCCACAGAAAAGAAAGTGGATTATATAGCATTGTACATTAAAAAGGCTGCACAATACAGGCTATCCAACAAGGTAAATGCAGATGGTTATCCGGAGTTGAACCTGATTAACCCCAACGTTTTGGGTTGGTTGATGGAGAAATGGATACCTAATAAAGCACCTACCACTACCGCCGCGCCAGTAGGCAAATATAAAGGTGACAGGAATGAGGCTTTTTGGTTTTTTGATGAAGAAATTGCAAAGGCTACGGAGGTATATGAAGCTGAATACAGGAATAAGAAGGCAGAACTACTGTGTTACATACAAGATGGGCAGGCAGTAAAGCAGCGAAATACGCATTTGCAAGTCGAATTGAAGTTTATGCCTGATAGTAATGGCACAAGCTTTAAGTTAAAAGGAGGTTTTTTGGATACTGTTCCTGGAGAAAGCCCAAGACCAGCAGTTTGGACGGGCATTGTAGTGGATAGTGCCGTTGGTCATGCTTTCGGCAATGTGCCGATATCTATCGATAAGGTGATTGGTCCATTCAAAAGATAAATGACAGCATATTTCAGGTTTGTTTTGATAAGACCATCACCAATAAGGCGAGCAATTACACATTGACATTTGCTGCCACACATCCGGGCGATGCCAATTATAAACCCGCAGTGCAACAAGCCGAAATGAAAATACCAGCCAATAATAATGAAGGGACAGAGCAGACAATTTCTTTTGAACCGATAGGCAACCAACAAGTAACTGCCAAAGAAATGGAACTAAAAGCAACTTCTTCCCTCAACCTTCCCATTCATTTTTATGTATTGGATGGTCCCGCAGAACTGGTGGGGAATAAGTTGGTATTTACAGCTATACCACCACAGAGTAAGTTTCCGGTAAGAGTAACGGTAGTGGCATGGCAATATGGTAGTAGTGTAGAGCCAAAGGTAAAAACAGCAAAATCAATTGCCCAAACATTTTACATAGATAGATAAAGGGGAATTAACCGCAGAGTACGCTAAGATTTTACGCAAAGAAAAAGAAGAAAGAAGAAAGATTAACACAGAGCAAATAATAAATATTCTTTATTTTAGATAAGTGTGTTTCCTCTTGTATTTTTCATTAACGGATAACTTTAAATACTTTCTTGTTATTGCCCTTTAAATTTCTCTGCGGTTTCTTTGCGATAAATCTTCGTGCGCTTTGCGGTTATTTTTTAATTCAAACACCTCTTTCGCCAGTGCATATACTATATAGCTTTGGAGATAGAAACCTGAATATGGCACCAACAATAATTGTAAATGCTATAATACTAACTGGCAATAGGATAAACAGCAGCAGTCTATTGTGTATAGAGGAGGGGAAATACCGATAGGCAAAACATAAACTATAGTTGATTAATGGCACATGAATAACATAAATGATGAATGAAAAAGAAGTAAGCCATACAAACCAAGACCGCTTCATACAATAAGAAACTATACTGTTACTACCATACCATACGGTGATTAATCCAGCAATAACTGTTATTTTATGCAATAAGGATAGGATGATAAATGAAATAATACCCCAATGCAAATGGAAGGCAAGTATGGTTTTCAGAATGCTTGCCAACAAGAAAATAGGCAGCCAATAGCGTAATGATAATTTACTGCTTGGGGTATTTATATCGAAATTTGTCTTTTGTATATAGATACCCAAAGAAAAGAACAGCACCCCCTCCCCTTCTATCAATGGCGTACCGAAAGTAACCACCCACAAAAAAGTACATATCCCAAACCATACAGCAGGGAACTTATTGATAGCCTTTAATATGAGTGGATAAGCCGCATTATAAATCAACAAGCTTCTGATAAACCATAATTGAAAGGCAATGGGAAATAATGTCCACCGTAGTAATAAAGCCATCCAACCCATCTGCCAATAAGGCCTGTTATCGCCTAGCTGATCTAGTTGTGCATCTTTCAAAGCCATGGACGTGGCAGGAAATGATTGCCAGCCATAGGTAATTAATAAAGCAACACCACTCCAGATGAGGTATGGGAATAGCAATGTTTTAAGTCTTTTCCGCATACGGAGTTTGTATGGTTGCTCATCCTTCAAGGCGAATAAGTAGCCTGACATAATAAAGAATAAGGGAATGATAAATCTGGATAATCCATTGGCAAACCAGTATTCTATGAAAGTAGTGATGGTTAATGGTTCTTCTACAATGCTAAATGGTTGCAAATAGCGGTCGTGGAGATTATAGCCATGAATAAACACCACTGCCGTAAGTGATATAAAAGTGAAGAACCTAAACTTCTGACTGATAAAAGTATCCATAGACAAGCATTAGAAGGCGTAAAGTTATCGTTATGAGTTAATGATTGGAATGAAAGAAATGACCTCACCAAATGAAGAGGCAAAATATTGGCAGCAAGAGATTGAAGTAAATAATAAGGGCACTATGCAATTTTGGCACAGCTATCCACTAGACAATGTAATTTTTTCACAAGTATTGTCAAATAATACAAGAGGCATTTCTATTAATCAAATCCCTAACTGTAAATTTGGCTTGATTATTCCCAATGGCACAGTTCTCGCCAACCCGAGTTCGAAATTAAATTTCATTTAACTCAAAAATTAATAATTATGTCTACTGAAAAAGAAAATTTTGAACTTTATGATGATAGAGTTCTTGTAAAAGCAGCTGCTGCAGAAGAGAAAACTGCTGGTGGTATTATCATTCCTGATACTGCAAAAGAAAAACCACAACGCGGAACTGTAATTGCAGTTGGTCCTGGTAAGTATGCCGAGCAAACTGGAAACTTAATTCCAATTAAACAACAACCAGGAGACGTAGTACTTTATGGTAAATATGCTGGAACTGAAATTCAAGTTGGAGGTCAAGATTATTTAATAATGAGGTCTTCTGATATCTTGATGAAAGCTCCTTTTTAAATACAGCTTATTAAATTGGCGTAAACAATAACTTATGCCAAGTATAGGTTAGATCAGCATATTATTTAGGTTAAAAATATTATTAAATTTTAAGAAATGGCAAAGCAAATTTTCTTCGATATCGAAGCAAGGAACAAAATGAAAAAAGGCGTTGACACTTTGGCAAACGCTGTTAAAGTAACATTGGGACCAAAAGGTCGTAACGTTGTAATAGAAAAGAAATTCGGTGCACCACAAGTAACTAAAGATGGTGTTACTGTAGCTAAAGAAATTGAATTGGATGACCCCATTGAAAATATGGGTGCGCAAATGGTGAAAGAACTACCGTCTAAAACTGCTGATATTGCAGGTGATGGTACTACTACTGCAACCGTTTTGGCTCAATCAATCATTAGCGAAGGTTTAAAAAATGTTGCTGCTGGCGCAAATCCAAT
>JANYEU010000054.1 GCA_025362915.1 Chitinophagaceae bacterium
AAGTTGCAATCGGTGCAGGATCCATATCTGTAAACTCCTTGTTTTCCCCAGCCATTGCCCAGATAAAACCATAGTTTGATGTTCCAGTACCAAAGTGCATAGACCAAGGTGCAGAAATTACTGCTTCTTGATTAGCCATTATTAAATGCCTTGTTTCTTGTGGTTCGCCCATTATGTGAAATACACGGTGTGCTTCTGCCACATCAAAATAAAAGTAAACTTCCATTCTGCGTTGGTGCGTATGTGGTGGAACTGAGTTCCAAACACTTCCTGGTTCCAACATGGTTAAGCCCATCACCAATTGACAGCTTTGTAAACCATCATTGTGAATGTATTTATAGATGGTTCTTTTGTTTGAAGTAGAAATATCACCCAAATTAACTGGAGCAGCTTGTGCCTTAGAGCAACTAGCATTTGGATAAGTATGGTGTGCCGGAGTAGAAATCATAAAAAAACTTGCAGGATTGTTTGCATCAGCAGAGGTAAAACTTACATCCTTTGTTCCTTTACCCAAATAAACTGCTTCTAGCTTGTCTATTTCATATTTAGCACCATCAGCTTCTACCGTACCCTTTCCACCAACATTGATGATGCCAATTTCTCTTCTTTCCAAAAAGAAATTAGCTTTCAATTCTGGCTCATTAGGTAGTTCTAATTTTTTGTTTACTGGGGTGGCTCCACCAATAATTACCCTGTCATAATGAGTGTAAACCAATTTAAGCACATTAGCTTGCATTAGTTCTTGCACCAAGAAGTTCTCGCGCAATTCTTTTGTTGACATTGTAGCCGTCTCTTTCGGACTATTCTGAAATCTTATTTCCATTATTATTTAATTGCCCCCGTCCCCTAAATGGGTGTAGCGGAGATTGTTATTAATAGATTTTTTATATTTTCACCCCTTTAGGGGATGGGGGGTTATCTTCCCATCCAACCGCCATCAACTGTAAGGATAGTACCATCCACATAGTTAGAAGCCTCTGAACTTAAGAAAACAACCGGCCCCTTAAAATCTTCTGGTTCACCCCAACGTCCTGCTGGAATTCTTCCTAATATAGATTTACTTCTTTCTGGGTCTTCTCTCAAAGCAGTTGTGTTATCGGTAGTGATGTAGCCCGGTGCAATACCATTTACATTTACACCCTTGCTAGCCCATTCGTTGGCAAATGCTTTTACCAAACCACCCACTGCCGATTTACTAGCAGTATATCCTGGAACATTGACGCCACCTTGAAAAGTGAGCAACGAGCAAGTAAATACAATCTTTCCTTTTCTGCGAGCAATCATATCCTTACCAAATTCGCGGGTGAGTATAAATTGTGCATTCAGGTTTATGTTAATCACCTTATCCCACATATCATCAGGATGGTCGGCTACAGGTGTACGAAGTATTGTGCCTGCATTATTAATCAAAATATCTAGTGCTGGCTCATTAGCTTTTACTTTAGCAATAAATGAATAGATAGAATCTCTATCACCAAGGTTGCACTGATACGACTTAAAAGTTCTTCCAGTAGCTGTCACTGCTTTTTCAACATCACTACCTTCAGCAGCCAATCGGCTAGATACACCAATAATATTTGCTCCAGCTTCTGCCAATGCAACTGCCATTGCCAAACCAATACCACTACTACAACCTGTAACCAATGCGGTTTTTCCTTTTAATTCAAATGTTGATAATACACTCATAAGTTGTTTTATTGTTGTTGTGATATTAAAACTATTCTTTATTGCTAAAATTAAAATTACTATTCTCTCAATATGCTTAAATGTTTAACTATTTTATTGAAGCGAATAAAATACCATGTGCAATACATGAGTATTCATCATTTAAAATTGAAATATTTTTTTTGTTTATGATAGCAGCAATTGTAACGCATTCGCAAAATAGGACTCATAGCACAGTATTTAATCCAACTCGGCAAACATATTAAGAAATGAGAACTTTATTGTTGATTAATATTATTATTCTAACTAAAAATGATTAAAAAGGGGGGTGTTTTATAGTATAAATCTGCGCAAACGTTATCGGCTATTGCTTATTTTTACCCAAGAGAGTGATAAATTGTAAATAGCAGATACTATATTCTTTTAAGCATTCTTGCAAGTTAGGTAGTCATCATAATCAACTACCAGTGGTTATACTCGTTTAGTAAATCAACTTTTTATAAGCTTCTAAGGATTTATGATGATGAGAAAAATCAATATTAAGGAAGTATGTAATAATTCATAACTAACCCTCCATATTCTGCCTCAACCATTTTTCTATTTCGTCTAACGTCATACCTTTTCTCTTGGCATAATCTTCCACTTGGTCAGGCTGTAGCTTGCCTACACCATAATATTGACTCTGCGGATTGGCGAAATACCAGCCGCAAACTGAGGACGCAGGATACATAGCCAGACTTTCAGTAAGCGTGATACCAATACTTTCGGTAACATTTAATAAATCGAACAACTTGTATTTCTCGGTGTGATCCGGGCAGGCAGGATAGCCAGGTGCCGGACGGATACCGAGGTATTTTTCGTGTATCAACTCTTCGTTGGTCAAATGCTCATCGGTGGCATAGCCCCAATATTCTTTTCTTGTTTTTAAGTGAAGGCATTCTGCAAAAGCCTCTGCTAACCTATCGGCCAAAGCTTGTAACATAATCTTGTTATAGTCATCCAGATTCGCTTCAAAAGCTTTTATGTGCGGCTCGATGCCATCGATGGTTACGGCGAAAGCACCCAAGTAGTCGTGAATCGAAAGTCGTGAGTCATGAGTAACTGGAGCAATAAAATCAGCTAGAGAAATATTAGGTTGACCCGGTGCTTTTTCTATTTGTTGACGAAGGAATTCTAAGCGAATCTCCTCTTGCTCTTGACTTTCGACTTTCGACTTTCGACTAATGATGACGCTATCCCCCTCACTTCCTGCTTCCCAGAAACCGATGGTTCCTTTGGCGGTCAACCATTTTTCGGCAATGATTTTATCTAATAATCCATTGGCATCATTGTATAGTTTGGTTGCTTCTACGCCTACTATTTCATCTGTAAGAATAGCGGGGAAGTTTCCGTGCATTTCCCACGCAATGAAGAAAGGTTTCCAGTCGATGTATTGTCTGAGTTCATTCAAATCGAAATCTGCAAAGACTTTAGCACCCGTAAACTGAGGTTTTACGGGCTGGAATTTATCCCAATCTATTTTCACCTTATTGGCCAAAGCCTTGGGGTAAGTAAGATATTTTTTGTTAGATTTCTTATTGTCGAAGCCATGTTTCAGCTTCACATATTCGCCATAAGTCTGTTCTAAAAAGGCAGGTTTACTTTCATTGCTCAACAGGCTACCCGCAACCGTCACGCTACGGCTGGCATCCAATACGTGGATAACGCCATTGCCATATTCGGGGGCAATCCTAACGGCAGTGTGCATACGACTGGTAGTAGCACCACCAATTAGCAAAGGTTGTTTCATTCCACGACGCTTCATTTCTTTAGCCACGTGAACCATTTCATCGAGAGAAGGGGTAATCAACCCACTCAATCCAACTATATCCACGTTGTGGTGAATGGCAGCATCTAATATTTTATCAGTAGGAACCATCACACCCAAATCGATAATATCATAACCATTACAACCCAATACCACACCAACTATATTCTTGCCAATGTCATGTACATCACCCTTTACGGTAGCCAATAATATCTTGGCAGCACCAGCACCTTCCTCATTGATAGTTCCTGCGGCTATGTGAGCAAGGCGGCGTTGTTCCTTTTCAGCTTCGATGTAAGGGGTGAGAACAGCAACGCTTTTCTTCATTACACGGGCACTCTTTACCACCTGTGGCAAGAACATTTTACCCGCACCGAACAAGTCGCCCACAAAGTTCATCCCATCCATTAATGGACCTTCAATAACATCCAAAGGCTTAGCATATTTTACACGGGCTTCCTCTGTATCTGCATCTATATATTCGGTGATACCATTTACCAAAGCGTGTTTCAATCTTTCTTCTACAGAATTGTCGCGCCATTTCTCATCCCTTTCCTGCACTTTACCCTTCGCCTTTACTGTCTCGGCAAAGGCAATCAGTTTTTCAGTGGCTTCGTTATTATCGTTATTGCGATTGAGGATTACGTCTTCGCAGAGTTCCTTTAGGCTAGGTTCTATCTCATCATAAACCACCAATTGACCAGCATTAACAATACCCATATCCATCCCCGCCTTGATGGCATAATAAAGGAAAACAGAGTGCATGGTTTCGCGCACGTGTTCATTGCCACGGAAAGAGAAAGACAAGTTACTAACGCCGCCGCTAATCTTTACCAACGGATGTCTTTGCTTGATGATACGGGTAGCTTCTATGAAATCTACCCCATAATTATTGTGTTCTTCCAAGCCTGTTGCGATGGCAAAGACATTAATATCGAAGATGATATCCTGCGGATCGAAACCTACTTGTTCGGTTAGTATCTTATAAGCCCTTTCGGAAATTTCTACCTTACGCTCTAGTGTATCTGCCTGACCTTGTTCATCAAAAGCCATGACCACAACGGCTGCACCAAAGGCTCTACAGATAAAGGCTTGCTCAATAAACTTCGCCTCGCCCTCTTTCATAGAGATGGAGTTTACAATGCAACGTCCTTGAATACATTTAAGCCCTGCCACAATAATCTCGAACTTGGAGCTATCTACCATGATAGGAATCTTGGCAATGTCTGGTTCGCTTTGCAATAGATTGATGAAAGTAGTCATGGCACTTACGCCGTCCAACAAGGCATCATCCATATTGACATCCAATATCTGCGCACCATTTTCTACCTGTTGACGCGCAACAGAAAGGGCTTCCTCATATTGATTATTCAAGATAAGTCTGGCAAACTTCTTACTACCCGTAACGTTGGTACGCTCGCCAACGTTAACAAAGTTTGTCTCCGGACGAACAATTAAAGGCTCTAATCCACTTAATCTTAAAAAAGGTTTTATCGTTGTAATACTCATTTCTACTTTTTCATTCTTTATAAATTAATACATCCACTAAACCAACTCAGACTCCAATTCCGGTAATCTCCTTGGCTCTATCTTTCTTACATGGTCTGCTATATGCTTTATATGATCGGGCGTAGTGCCGCAGCAACCACCTACTATATTTACCCAACCATTATTTGCCCATTCTTCTATAAAGTGTGCTGTTTCGTGAGGCTGCTCATCGTACTCTCCCATTGCATTTGGCAAGCCAGCATTTGGATAGGAAGAGGTATAACAAACAGCAATGCCACTCAGTTCCTCAATATGTCCACGCATTTCTTGTGCACCCAATGCACAGTTTAAGCCAATACTTAAAGGGTTTGCATGTTTTACTGAAATATAAAAAGCCTCCAATGTCTGTCCACTCAATGTTCTTCCACTAGCGTCTGTGATGGTGCCACTAATCATTATTGGTAACTCTTCCTTACCTCTAAAGAACTGCTTGATGGCATAGATAGCAGCCTTTGCATTTAAGGTATCGAAGATGGTTTCTACCAATAAAACATCTACGCCGCCCTCTAATAATCCTTTGATCTGTTCCGTGTAGGCTTCCACTACCTCATCAAAAGTTACGGCCCGATAACCAGGATTATTTACATCGGGCGATAAACTCAATGTCTTGTTTAAAGGTCCTATTGCACCAGCTACAAACTTAGGTTTGGTATCTTCTGGGTGCAATGCCTTGTAACGTTCTATCGCCTTTCTGGCACATTGACCAGAGGCAACGTTCAGCTCATAAGCCAGTGCCTGCATGTCATAATCAGCCTGTGCAATAACGGTACTGCTGAAGGTGTTTGTTTCAATAATATCTGCGCCTGCTTCTAGATACAGCAAGTGGATGCCAGCAATAATATCAGGTTGGGTAATACTCAGTAAGTCATTATTACCTTTCACGTCACTATGCCAATCCTTAAAACGCTCACCTCTATAATCTTCTTCTTCCAATTTGTGGCGTTGAATCATGGTACCCATTGCACCATCTATCACTAATATCCTTTTCTCTAATTCTTCGTGAATCAAACTCATATCCTTAACAATTAATGTTGATTGATTAATATCTTAATGAAACTAATCAATCAAATAAATTTAAAAAATGCCACAAAGGCACAAAGACAGAAAGAAGCACAAAGTACTTGATTTATAAAACAAAAAAGAGAAAAAGAAGAAAACCATTATTCCTTTTTCTCTTTTTTGTGCTGCTTTTATTCTTTGTGCCTTTGTGGCAAACCTATTACTCATATTTGGCTTCAACAGTAATCTTGATATCATTAGAGATAACCGACCCTATGTCTTTTCCAGTAATCCCGTAGTCCTTTAGCTTTATCTTAAAGGTGCTTTTAGATTTAATCTTTCCTTTTTCAATGATAATCAAACCAGCCGCACTTTGTTTTTTGGATATTCCCCTTATCATCAAGTCGCCGGTTGCCATTATAGGATAAGCCCCATCTTTTGCAAAGTTTACAGTGGTCATATTGGTTATCACCCCTTTAAATTCTGCTTTCGGAAACTTATCGCTCTGCATATAATCCTTGCCATTGAAGTGTTCTTGCATCATTTCGTTTTCAAAAACAAATCCTTTTATCAATAACGCAAACATCACCTGCCCTTTGTCGGTCATTTTGCTATCCACCTGATTATTCACAGCGTCAATATCTTCCGTAGCCGTAGTAGAAAAGAACTTAATCTGCCCCACTTTGGTTGAATATACTTTTTGTGCAAACAAACCAATGTTTACTATAACTAATAACAATCCTATAAGAAATATTTTTTTTATCATAATTTATTCTTTAGTAACAATCCCATCATTAATAACAACATCACTCAAAAAACCTGTAACAACTCCCCGAATGGTTATGGTGCTACCGCCTTTTACTTCCAATTGTTTATCGCCCCTCAAGGTTACAAAAACATTAGAAAAAGCATCATCGCTCTTCAGGGTAACAGTTGGTTTGCCTGTCTGATCTTTCTTTGCTTCAACCACTTCGCCAGTTATTTCAGCTACCTTATTCAAGTATTTAGTGTTTGCCTGAGATTCATTTGTCTGAAATTCTTTCACAATATCCTTTGCTGAAACAACAATGGCACTTTCACCAGCAATATCACGCACATGGTGTGTTGGTCTGTAAAATATAAAATACCACACCCCTGCAAATCCTAGAACAACCAACAATAGTACGGCAACAATTAAATTCTTTTTGTTCATCTTACAAAAGTTTAGGGCGCAAATTTAGATGATTTAAGTAAAAAGAAATTTACGAGTTGCTAAAATGAGGGAATAGTTGCAAGTTGCTGGTTACAGGTTACTGGTTTCAAGTTATACCAGCAACCTGAATCCAGTAACTTGTAACCTTATTTCACATACTGATTTACCGGAAGCCGATTTGTAATGCTTCTGGCAAGGGTCATTTCGTCGGCAAATTCCAGTTCCCCGCCAAAAGAAATTCCCCTTGCTATTGTGGTTACCTTACAATTGATTGGCCCCAGTTTTCTTTGTATATAATAGATAGTGGTATCGCCCTGAATATTCGGATTCAGTGCAAAAAGAAGCTCAGTAGTCTGTTCTTTTTCTATCCGGGCAATAAGGGATTCTATATTTAATTGATCAGGACCAACACCATCCAATGGCGAGATAATACCTCCCAATACATGATATGTGCCATTATATTGCTGCGTACTTTCTATGGCAATTACGTCTCGGATGTTTTCCACCACACAAATCAATTGTTGATCCCGCCCCACGGTATTGCTGCAAACATTGCAAATATTACCATCACTAATGTTGTGGCAGCGGCTGCAAAACTTAATCTCTTCCCGCATTAGGGTAATTGTTTCACCAAAATGTTTCACTTCGGCTACCTCTTGTTTTAGCAAATGAAGCACCAACCGCAAGGCGGTCTTTTTGCCAATACCCGGCAACTTGGCAAACTCCGCCACCGCATTTTCTAATAGTTGAGAAGGTAACTGCATCTTTTATTTATATGCTGCAAAAGTGTGGGTTATTAAATTATAAATCCCTATTACTTACTTGTCTCTCAAAAGGAACTTTGAATCATCCACACAGTTTCTTTTTTAATTCATTTTTATAGTCCTTTGGCTTATTAGCTCTTTATTTCGCTTGTTTT
>JANYEU010000114.1 GCA_025362915.1 Chitinophagaceae bacterium
TCCTATCAGAAACTGGGACGTGGTCGTGGAGTGGCAACAAAAGCAGGCACAACAGTCGTAAACTGTGATGCTTTATTATATGAAGTTGTGTTTGTCAACTGCTTTTTAATTTGATGATTGATTTGAGGCAGCAAAAATATATAGTTTACACGGATTATAGTGCATTTAATTTAAGAAAGTTTGGTTAAAGGCATTGGTATCGTTCAGCACAATTAGTAATGTTTCAACAGAAATGCCCAGCTTCTCGGCATAGTGAATTAGTTTCAGATTGAAGTTCTGCAACCATAAAAGTCTTTCGAAATCTTTTTGGGGTATGTAATAAGATTTTGTCATTGTAATGAATTTAGATAAAAAGAGTTAGTTGCAAGGTTATTCTGGCAACTTTAAAAAGGGGATGCCCCAAACTTATTCAGGACTATGTGATAAATAAGTTGCAGCGGCTTGATTAAGAAAAAGTTCAGATGGATTAAATTAATGTAGTAGCCAACCATAATTAGGTGCAAGCCAACGCATATTTTGTTGGGGCGAACCAAAATAATGGGCACGCCAACCGCATTTTGGTTGACCCCAACCAAGATAAAGGCCAGACCAACCAAGTTTTGGTTGATACCAACCAGAATAAAGGCAACGCCAACCAAATTTTGGTTGGGGCGAACCAGAATAAAAAGCAAACCAACCATATTTGCGTTGGGATGATTTAAATTAAAAACCAAGTGAAATATTTACGCAACAAGACGAAGAACTTTATGAATCAATAGAAAAAGAAACTGGGTGAGAAGCTGCCAATCCCCGATTAGTGTGGGCGCAGTTAAAGAGAGAAAGAATATTCAAGAATCGTTGTGTTGGATAGTCCGTAGTTACCCATGATTGCTGTAAAAGTAGTATTGGGTATTGGGAGAAAAGAATAAGTCAGTATTGATAATTAGTTTACCGTCATGGTTCATAAATACCTCTAGTTATTTTGTATTACCAGTATTTACAGTAGGCAATTATAAAATTGGTTTTAGGAATGGTATTTGGTATTCCCGATAAACATTCAAAAAAGATTTTCTTTTTTGAATGGCAATGGTGATTTTGTTACTCAATGAATATCCCTCGAAATGATATATTTGCCCACTAGAGAAGTGATTGTTGAAGGTAATTTGCCACATTTAAAAAGGACTATTAATTAATTGTTTTTATTAGTAATTGTTATGCCGCAGAATAATATTTCAAAAACGCCTATAAATGAGCTTGGATATAATTTTATACCAAAAGAATACCTTAGGCAGGGACAGGATGAATATGTTTTTAGAAACATTCAAAACAGGAGTGGTATTGAGTATAGGCACTTAACAGCGTTTGAGATTGAAGCACTTGTGCGAAATAATAATACCAGCGATAACTGGAATAATATATTTGTTTCGGAGTCTTTCAATCCATCGTTGGTTAAAAATTGTAAGTTTTATGGGCTTGTCCGCATCAGTAAACTGGAGCCTTATTTCTTAAGTTTCAGCGATTTGAAAGTACCTGTTGGTTTATATAATTCTACCATTATCAGCACCGATTTTGGAGATAATGTTTGTATTGATAATGTAAATTATTTGTCGCATTGCATCATCGGTAATGAGGTAATCATCAACAATGTAAATGAATTGGTGACCACCAATCATGCAAAATTTGGTAATGGTATTGTAAAGCAGGGTGAGGATGAAAGCATAAGGATCTGGCTTGAGTTGTGTAATGAGAATGGTGGACGGAGTGTAATACCATTTAATGATATGCTGCCGGGCGATGCGTATTTGTGGAGCAAGTATAGGAATGATACTGAATTATTGAATAAGTTTAAGGAATTTACTGAAGAACAATATAAAAATTATTTGGGCTATTATGGTAAGATTGGTGCCCGTACGGTTATCAAGAACTGCAATATCATAAAAGATGTTTGGGTAGGTGACGATGCCTATATCAAAGGGGCAAACAAGCTAAAGAACCTGACCATTAACTCTGGCGAAAAAGGATTGACACAGATAGGGGAGGGAGTAGAGTTGGTAAATGGTATCATTGGTTTTGGATGTAGGATATTTTATGGGGTAAAGGCCGTTCGTTTTATCATGGCTTCTAACTCTCAATTGAAATATGGCGCACGATTGATCAATTCCTACCTTGGAAACAATGCAACCATTTCTTGTTGCGAGGTATTAAACTCACTAATTTTTCCTGCCCACGAGCAGCATCATAACAATTCTTTCTTGTGTGCCGCATTGATAATGGGGCAGAGCAATATTGCCGCCGGTGCCACCATTGGCAGCAATCATAATAGCAGGGGCGCTGATGGTGAGATAGTAGCTGGCAGAGGGTTTTGGCCCGGACTGTGCGTCAGTTTGAAACATAATAGTCAGTTTGCTTCGTACACCATGATTAGCAAGGGAGATTATCCTGCCGAACTAAACATCCATATACCTTTTTCGCTCATAACAAATGATGTCAGCAAAGATCAATTGGTTGTAATGCCTGGTTACTGGTTTATGTATAACATGTATGCCATTGCACGCAACACATGGAAATATCAGGATAGGGATAAGCGTGTGGACAAGATACAACACATAGAATACGACTTCCTGGCACCTGATACTGTTAATGAATTATTTAAAAGCCTTACTTACATAGAGAAGGTGGTTGGGAAAGCCTATCTAATAAAGGAAGAATTGGTAACTGAAATGACTAGTGATGCTGAATTGATTAGTACAGGAAAGAATTTGCTTGAAAGTCACAATCCAATAGTGAACGAGTTAGAAATTATTGCAGATGATTTCGAGAATACAAAGCGTAAGACAGTTATCATAAAGACAGCAAAAGCATATCATTTATTCAAGGAACTGATTGCATATTATGGAAGTATCCACCTAATTAAATTTTTGCAGAATCATTCTTTTAAAACCTTGGAAGATGCAGCTTATGTGATTTCTGCAAAAATGAAACGAAAGGAATGGATAAATGCGGGAGGGCAATTATTATTGAAGGATGATGTGGAAGTACTGAAGAATAATATAAAAGCAGGTAAGATAGTAGGTTGGGATGATGTACATCATTGGTATGCAGAACAAAGTACCCAATATGCTGAGAAAAAGTTAAAGCATGCATTAGCTTGTCTTTCAGAGATAAAAGGAGTGAATATAAAATCAATTGACAATACTTTTTTGCTTGAGCTGATTGAAAGTGCAATTGCAACCAAGGTTTGGATTACAAAAAGCATTTATGAATCTAGGGCAAAAGATTATAAAAGTCCTTACAGGGCAATGGTTTATGACAATGTAAAAGAAATGGAAAGCGTGGTTGGAAAGCTGGAGGATAATACATTTATCAAGAATCAAATGGCTGAGTTAGAAAGCTTTAAGCAAGAGATGAAGGTATTGAAAAATAGGTATGTATCTGGTGTATTATCAGTTTAAAACCTACTTCAGATTGTTTTAGCTTGCTATACTGCTTTTTTTTCCTTTTATTTGCATTCCAAATGGTTCGGTAGCTCAGCTGGATAGAGCGTCATCCTTCTAAGATGAGGGTCATTGGTTCGAATCCAATCCGGATCACAGAATAAAGAAAAAGCAGTTGCAATTTTGTAGCTGCTTTTTTCTTTTCCCCCAATACTCAAATCCTTGCCATTATAGCATAGTGGCGTCAATATCTCATTAGCTTCCATGGGTTTAAAAGTACAATCATAAAATGCTGGCTTCTCACAGAATATTAAACAAGCATCTTTTTATCTCTGACAAAGAACTATGAAATTGAAAGATGGCTATCGATAGGTTAAAGATTGCAATCAACATATAAAAGATGGCTATCGTTACGTCAAAGATGGCTATCAACATGTAAAAGATGGCTATCGACACAAAAACATGGGTTTAAAAAACTGACCCCTCCTGAAATTACTTGACAGCTTTTGGTGTTAATATTAATATTTGTTTACTGTAATTCGGGTTATTGCCTATGCAAGAATACAGCTTTGTTTTTTAATACTGCTTCTTGTTTTCACCCTTTGTTTTATTCCTGTTTTTCCTTGTCATCAAGGCCCCTTATTCCTGCTTTTCATACCTTACT
>JANYEU010000146.1 GCA_025362915.1 Chitinophagaceae bacterium
TTTTACGCCCAATGCTGCCGAAATAGCCGCTAGGATCGTGGAGAAAGTAAGGGTGAATCCGGGCAACTACGTAGATAAAAAGAAGTTTGAACAGATAGATTATACCGATTCGGAATACGCCGAGGAGATTGACAGGATACGGGAAAGGTTTACGCCGCTGGTGAAGATTTGTAGGGAATACGGCACCGCCATGCGGATTGGCACCAACCACGGCAGCCTGAGCGACAGGATTATGAGCCGCTATGGCGATACGCCGATGGGGATGGTGGAGAGTGCGATGGAGTTTCTGCGGATTGCGCGTGGCGAGAGCTACCATAACATCATCCTGAGCATGAAGGCGAGCAATACGCAGGTAATGGTGCAGGCTTATAGGTTACTGATTCAACAGATGGATGCGGAGTTTGGAGAATGTTATCCGCTGCATTTGGGCGTTACCGAAGCCGGTGATGGTGAGGATGGACGTGTGAAGAGTGCGGTAGGCATTGGTACTTTGTTGGAAGATGGTATTGGCGATACCATTCGCGTAAGCCTTACAGAAGACCCTGAATTGGAGATACCGGTGTGTAGGGATTTGGTGAAAAGGTATGGAGTTACAGGTTACAAGTTACCAGTTACCAGTAACCAGAAACCAGTAACCAGTAACTTGGTTCCTACTATCGACAAAGTTCCCTACAATCCTTTTGCTTATTCTCGAAGAAAGACTTTTGCTGTAGGGAATATTGGGGAGCATCATGTGCCAGTGGTGATTGCCGATATGAGTAAATTGGAAACCATTACTCCTAAAAGCTTGGAAAGCGTTGGCTATACGTACAATGAAGCAAGCGATAAGTGGAACATAAGCGATGGTGCGGCAGATTATATTTTTACGGCTGATAAGACAGTTGATTTTGCCTTGCCGGGGACATTGAACGTGATTAGCTTTAATACTACTTGGCAAAAGGCAGAAGATAAGAGTAAGTTCTTACCCATTTTTGATGGTAATAAATATTTGGATGAAAGCGTTGAGAAGTCATCAGAATTAAACTTTGTGATGATAGATTGTTATTCAGGAAGCAAAGCGCAGCCATCATTGGAAAGTTTATTGGAGAAGATTAAGGCGGATAAGACTTCTGTGCTTTGTTTATCATCTGCCAATAAGAATGCCATGCAAAGTGTGCGTCGTGTGGTGATGGAGTTCAAGGATAATAACATTGAAAACCCTATTATCTTGATTGTTGATAGCAGTTGGCAAACTGCCGATGAACATTTGATTCATTATGCTACTGAAGCTGGTGCTTTACTAATGGATGGTTTTGGTGATGGGATTTGTTTGTGCATGAGTGAGGAAAGTTACAAGTTACAGGTTTCTGGTTTCAAGAATACCGAGGGTAGAACTTATACAAGCAATACTTCGCCAGAGCAGTTTATTAATTCAACGGCGTTCACTATACTTCAGGCTACAAGGGTGCGGATTTCTAAAACAGAATATATCAGTTGTCCAAGTTGTGGTAGGACGTTGTTTGACTTGCAAGAAACGACTGCCAAGATTAGGAGCGTGACCAATCATTTGAAGGGTGTGAAGATTGCCATCATGGGCTGCATTGTAAATGGCCCGGGCGAAATGGCTGATGCTGACTTTGGTTATGTGGGCAGTGGGGTTGGGAAGATTACATTGTATAGAGGCAAGGAAGTGGTGAAGAAAAACATTGATAGTGCCATTGCTGTGGATGAGTTGATTAATTTATTGAAAGAAAGCGAGGCTTGGGTGGAAGTTTAGGATAAAAATCGCCACAAAGACGCAAAGACAGAAAGAAGCGCTAAGAAATACTAAGTAAATCTTTTTTTTCTTTTTCTTCTCAGTGCAACTTGAAAACTTAGTGTCTTTGTGGCAAAAAACATATTTATGGAAACAGATTTTTTGGTGATAGGAAGTGGTGTTGCGGGATTGACGTATGCCTTGAAGATGGCTAAACATTTTCCTGAAAAGCAGGTGGTGGTCATTACCAAAACAAGTGCCGACGAAACAAATACCAAGTATGCCCAAGGGGGTATCGCTGGCGTTTGGGATGATGAGAAAGATAGCTACGACAAACATATTGAAGACACCTTGATTGCTGGCGATGGCCTTTGCAATGAAAAGATTGTGGAAATTGTAGTGAAGGAAGGGCCTGAGCGCATTAAAGAAATCATTGAATATGGGGCAAGGTTTGACAAAGATGAATCTGGCGAATACTCGCTAGGAAAGGAAGGTGGACATAGCGAGAACAGGATATTGCACCATAAGGATATAACCGGACTAGAAATAGAAAGGGCTTTATTGAGTGAGCTGGATAAGCTACCCAACATCAATCTCATTAAACATTGTTTTGTAATAGATATTATCACACAGCACCATTTAGGCTATCTTGTTACCAAATCAACCACCGACATTACTTGCTATGGGGTATATGTACTGAATGTACATTCTCATCAGGTAGAGAAAATCACTTCTAAGATTACCTTATTGGCCACCGGTGGCAATGGTCAGGTTTATAGAACGACTACCAACCCCAAGATTGCTACAGGTGATGGTGTGGCAATGGTTTATAGGGCAAAGGGCAGGATAGAAAATATGGAGTTCATCCAGTTTCATCCCACTGCTTTGTTTGAGCCGGGTGTTTCCCCTTCGTTCTTAATTACAGAAGCTGTCCGTGGGGATGGTGGCATTCTCCGCAATAAGAATGATGATGCTTTTATGGAGCATTACGACCATCGGAAAGACCTAGCCCCTCGTGATATTGTGGCGAGAGCGATAGATAATGAGATGAAAAAGAATGGTACGGAACATGTGTTTCTTGATTGTACCCACATGGATCAGCAGAAGTTTGTCCATCACTTCCCCAATATTTATGAAAAATGTATGGGTATTGGTATTGATGTTTCCAAGCAGATGATACCAGTTGCGCCGGCGGCACATTATAGTTGTGGGGGCATCAAAACAGATGAAATGGGGCGAACTTCTATCAAACATTTGTATGCCTGCGGCGAATGTGCCAGTACTGGGTTGCATGGAGCTAACCGTTTGGCGAGTAATAGTTTACTGGAAGCGATGGTATTTGGAGAGCGTTGCTTTTTGGATAGTTTGGAGTTGATTGAAACGATAAATAAAGAAAACAACTTGCCAGCCGAATTACCAGATTGGAAAGCAAAAGGTACTACCGAACCTAAGGAAATGATATTGATAACACAAACCCGAAAGGAACTTGAGCAGATAATGAGCGACTATGTTGGGATTGTGCGTACCGATGTTCGTTTAACGAGGGCTATGCGTCGCTTGGATTTATTATACGAAGAAACAGAGGAACTATACCGTGCCACCAAAGTTTCGCCACAATTATGCGAACTCCGTAACCTGATTACAGTTGGCTACCTGATAGTAAAAGGTGCTGAGTTCAGGAAAGAAAGCCGTGGCTTGCATTATAACACTGACCATTTGGATAAGAGTAATTTGTTGCAGAATATTGTATTGTAAGATGCTGCCAACCCCTTGTAGGATTCAAAATCCTATAAGGGGTTTAATTTGAATCCTAAAAAGGCTGCTCTCCTTCTACGCCATCATCGAAGTTGCTGGTATTCATTTTACTGCCTTGCACAAAGAACCGTCCGCCGCTATTATCTCCGCCGCCTGCCGCACTTGTACCGCCAGGGCTACCACCTAAAGGACTCAATGGACCTGTAGGAATTGGCTTAAAGTTGCCACCACTAGGGAAGCCACCGCCACTGCCACCAAATTTATTATTATCCATTTCTTCGAAGCGTTGAATGTGTAGGTGTGCCTGCAACACAATGTTTTCCAACGAACCATTTCTGTGCTTTGCAATACGGATGTGCGTTTCACCCTTGGTGCTTTCACCTTGTTCG
Organism: Chitinophagaceae bacterium; assembly: GCA_025362915.1. GTDB lineage: Bacteria > Bacteroidota > Bacteroidia > Chitinophagales > Chitinophagaceae > Parasediminibacterium. The sequence goes on from JANYEU010000146.1 coordinate 3,880, forward strand.
TTGCTATTTACCTCGTAGTATTCTGGACGATAGATGAACATAACCATATCGGCATCTTGCTCAATTGCTCCAGATTCACGCAAATCACTCAATTGTGGTATCTTACTTTCTTTTCTGGTTTCTACGGCCCGGCTCAACTGGCTCAATGCAATAATCGGGATGTTCAACTCCTTTGCCAAGGCTTTCAAGTTTCGGGAAATGGTGCTTATCTCTTGTTCACGGTTGCTGTTTTTATCGGCATTGCCGCTCATCAATTGTAGGTAATCTATTATTATCATTCCTACATTGTGCTTGTTCACCAGCCTTCTTGCCTTTGCCCTAAATTCAAATATGTTCAGCGCAGCAGTATCATCTATAAAAATGGGGGCGGTTTCCAAACGCTTGATACCCTTTGTATGTAGCTGTTGGTATTCGTAATCCTCCATCTTGCCACGGCTAATCTTCTCCAATGGTATTTCACTCTCAGCACTCAAAATACGCTGCACCAATTGCGCAGCACCCATTTCCAAGCTAAAGAAACCAACCGCAGTAGGTTTTGTAGGATGCAAGGCGGCATTACGGGCAAGGTTTAAGGCGAAGGCTGTTTTACCCACAGAAGGACGTGCCGCAAGGATAATTAAATCCGTAGGCTGCCATCCGTAAGTAACCCTATCCAACGAAATGAATCCACTGGGTACACCCGAAATATCTTCGGTTTGTGTACGCAAATGGTCAATACGGGTTACCGCCTGCGCCAAAGCAGTGGTCATTTCCTTGTAATCCTGTTTAAGGAAGTTTTTGGTTACATTAAATATCTTTTCCTCGGTAGAATTTAAAAGGTCGAAAACATCAGTACTATCTTCATAAGCCTCGCCAATTACCTCCCCACTAATCCTTATCAGTTCGCGCTGGATAAACTTCTGTAAAATAATTCTTGCGTGGGCATCAATGTTAGCCGTACTAACTACTGAATTGGTCAATTTGGTTACGGCATAAGGACCACCAACAGCTTCCAGAAACTCCCTGAAACGGAGTTCTTCCACCACCGTTAATATATCTATGGGTTGGCTCTTTTGTTGAAGGCTCATCATGCACCTAAAAATGTTTTCATGGGCTTCCACATAAAAACATTCGGGTAGCAAAATTTCGCTCACCACGTCAAAGGCACCTTTTTCTAGCATAATTGCACCCAGTACAGCCTCTTCCAATTCCCTGGCCTGCGGCGGAATTTTACCAAAAGACAAGCTGCCTAAATCAACCAAACTTTTGCGCCTTTTCCTGTCTTTACTTAAACTGGTAAAATCCATGTACTTTTTTATTTGTTAGGGGTAAAAAATTGCTTTTTCGCTTTCAAACCTATCACCCAATTTGAGAAGCGGGCAACGAATATGAGGCAAGAATTCGAAAGTCAACACATTTATTTTCTTATTTTTAATCCACACGCAATGAACCGCCCGCCAACATTGAATAGTAAGTTATCCACAACAATATATAATGATATGCACAATATAGAAAAGTTTTGCGCTTTTTACACAGAGAAACCAACATTAGGTTGTGCATAAAAATAAAAATAAAATTAGCAAAAATCCCTGCTATTCAGTAGTGAAAGTGATATAGAAATTTAATGTAACACAATAGGCTGATAAATAAGTAATAGGGCAAATGCAAGGCTTGGGGGCTTGGTTTTTTTGGGTATGCTGGTGCTGTAGAATAGGCATTGGATTGATTATAAACAGAGAGGGAGCTAACAGATATTTTTAAGCTTAATGGAAATAATAAAGCTTCTATTATCCATTATCAAATTGGCATTTTAAACTGCTGACATAGGTATAAACTTTCATTTACGCCTATGTTAAAAATAACGTAGGCGTAAATGAAGTCAGGGATGCTACCTTCCAAAATAACATAGGCGCAAGTGAAATACTTTATGCCCACGTTAAAAATAACATAGGCATAAATGAAGTCAGGGATGATACCTTCCAAAATAACATAGGCGTAAATGAAATTTTTTATAATCCATTTAAGAAATAGTGGGCATATCGAGCGTTGATATTGGCATCTTTCATAATTATTACCCCCGCCCCCCTTCGTTTATCCTACTAAATGAACTAATCCATCATTGCGGCTAGAGCAATGTTATTATACACGAGAATACAGGACAGCATGAAGTTTCTTGCCAACGCTCTACCCTTTTGTCTGTTAATGATAATCTGTGTCAACAAGCTACTGTAGAATATGGATACTCCCCTTCTTTAGATAACAGTATATATCGTTTGATATTTTCTTATTTCTGCCGACTAAAAATGATGCTTTACCAATGTTTAAGACCCCTTAACTTTTTTTGGAATGGAGTATGTTTATGTTCGTTTCAAAACAAAGAATTATGAAAAAGAAGTATGCTTTACTATTCATTTTATGTAGTTTATCTCTAACTGCCACTTATGCACAGGTAATAATAGGTGGAGGCTATGGAGGCGGATATTATCGCGCTAGGATACATGTACGCGGCGGAAGGCGACCAGCAAATAATTATCGTAAGCCAGAACCAGCTTTTGCACCAGAAGTAAATATTTCTATTGGGTATGGTTTTCCCAATGTGGATGCTTATCAATTCTCAAATTATTATGGATTGTATAAAGGAAATGTTACGCAAACAGGTCCCGTTACTGGCGCTATCGATTATAGGTACAATCGCTACAACAGCATTGGCGTGATGGCTACTTACGGCAAGGTGGATATACCTTATACGGATGCTTACAATAACTATCAGGGAAAAATAAATCTGGAAAGTTGGAGTGTAATGCTCAACATCATGCAATATGCACCTCTCACCAATTCTGCCACCCTGTATTTCCATGAAGCCATAGGGGCAAACATCAACAATACCAGCTATTATGGCAATGTGCCTACCCCCACTCCCTATGCGCTTGCTTATCAATTAGGTATTGGGGCAAGATTTAAGATTACCGAAAATGCTTCCTTTTTTGGTGAGGCGGGCTACGGTAAATATATCATTCACGGAGGGCTGAGTTTTGGTTTTAAATAGGGTAAACCAATTGCCCAAACTTTTGGCATTTTGATCTATCAATAATAAACCTTTAGAAAAGATTGGGATAAGTCAAACTAAATAAAAAGTGCAGATTAGCACAAAGCTATCTGCACTTAATCAAGAATATTATTTAAATAAAATATCCATACTCACTTCTTGAAGGAGTTTTATAATATCTCATAAAGCCTTTCTACAAGCTGTTTACCCATTTTATCAATACTTTCATCATAATGGGTAAAACCATCATTGAATAATCTTTTCTCGCTCTCAAAATATCCTAAAGATACTTTCTTGTCATCTGGTTCTATAACGATATTGCCTTTTTTCACCTCATTATTGCCATTTAAAATTCGGTAGCTGATATCCAATTTTGAAGTGTCATTTTCAATATAAAAAGATTCTACTGACAAGAAAAGAATGATAAACCCTTTATCTATAGTATTGAATTGATGGGGAATGCTATTAATTGTCAATTCTATCTTCTCGCCATTCAGCTTCTGTTGCAACCCTTTTTCCTTGGCATTTTTATTTATAGAAGTAATCAAATTGTTTACAGGAATAAATGTATTCATATCGCTTGTTGCACGAAAAAACCAATTCCAGTAAAACAGTAAAGGCAACAATTGCTTTTTTGTAGTTGTACTTTTTGTTGGCTGAGTGGGCATTTCTTTATCGGTGGAAAAGGCATTTTTATAAATAAAAAAAACTGTGTTCATTTTTTCTGCAGTAGGAGTATGTTTATTGTAATAACTCTTGGAGGCGTTGTCTGCAAAGTGTGCAGTACTACAAGAAAACAATACGAATGGACTAAGAAGAAGCGTGAAGTAACCAAGGTGATGTTTAGATTTTATTGTCATATCTTAATATTTAATTCCAAAAATAGGGGATTTTGTAATAGTTTTGGAAACACTTTAAAAAAGTCTTTCCAAAACTATTATTAAGTAATTCAAAACTTATCGCTAATATGTGCTTCGCATAAGGGGATAGGTTAGGGAATGTAATTTAAACTGTGTCAATTG
>JANYEU010000189.1 GCA_025362915.1 Chitinophagaceae bacterium
TTTATATGAGTTCATTCTGTTATTTTAAATTTTGAGTTTTAAATTTCAAGTAAGATAGTTACTAACTTCTGCAAAATTTATTATTGTTACTGCAAAAGAATGGAATATAGTAAATCAATCAACTTAAAATTTAAAACTCAACTATTAGGCAGTCTTCCAATCTTCCAACTTAATTCCGCTGATACGTTCAAAATGATTTGTGTTGTTAGTAACCATTATCAACTTGTGCGTTACAGAAGTCACACCAATCAAAAGATCAAAATCGTCTATTGGCGTACCTAGTTTTTGTAGTCGCGCTTTTTCTTTTGCATACAAGTCCAACGAATGGAAAATGGGAAGTATTTGTACTCCTGTTAAAAAGTTACCCAATGCTTTTTTATTCTTTTCTGGTTTCTCGCTTTTCTCAACGCCGAATTTAAGTTCTGCCAAGGTTATCTCAGAAATAAAGCAGTTGTCCGCAGTTGCTTTGTCAAACTTAGCTTCAAGGTCAAACTTGCCTTTCATGTAAAAGATGGCAATATTGGTGTCAATGAGATATTTTTTCAAAACGATTCAATTTGTCTGGTAGAAACCCTGCTATTACGAATTTCATCAATAATCTCTTCAGCAGATTTTTTTGATTCAAAGGCACCAAAGGCTTTTTTGAATGACGATTTTTTGTTTGCCAGGTCGCTCTTAACCGAATCTGTCAACTTAGATATAAGGTCAAGTTTGTTGTTTTTACTTAAATTATCCAAAAGTCCAACATAACCGTCAACAATTATTGTATTTATTTCTGCCGCTCTCATAGGGTCAAATGTAATGAATAGTACTGAAAATTTCTATTTTTCTGTCCAACAGCAAGCTGTCATTAAGCAAGACGAATAACATTCTAATAGATTAATGTTTATGATAGTACCCAACTAGACCATGAACTAGCACCCCGATTGTAGAAGTTCCAAAATATAAGTTAGGCATTTGTGGACTAGATCAGTGTACATGCGCTTTATTGGGGAGGCACTAATATTATACTAATTTTTCTGCCCTTTTTGGTGTTCCCTACTCGCCGATGTTGGTGTTTTTCACCAACATCATCAATATGCAGCTTCCCATTTCTCCAAAAAGTCCGATGAAGAAACACCTGTAACATATAGTGAGGCTGAGGAGTAAAGATAAGCTTCGGCAGTTACACTCAATCCTGCCTTTACAGGATTATAGTGTATGTAAATCAGTTTCTGCATTAATACCTCTTCACTTCTTAATTCAATACTCAATGGATTCCTTTCCCAAATTTGATATTTCCTATCCCTAGCTTCTACAAGAAAGTGTTCTAATACTAAGGGATGATTATTTCTGAGGTCTTTTATCATCATCTGTGCCGTAAACTTCATAAACGATTGTTGTACTTTGCTCTGAATATCATCATTCATCAGTCGCCATATTATATGTACGTGGCTGCTCATTATTACAAAACTAAAAACCTCTATCCGCTTTTCTTTTACCAGCTGGGCAAGGCTGTCTGTAATGATGTGCTTGTATTTATCTGGCTTTAGCAGGTGCTTACAGTTTAGTATTGTAGCGGTGAAGAATTGCGGATAATGTAGTGGATAATCCATTTCCTTCAAATATACCTCTTGTTGGGCTTTTGATTATAGATGTTGGTGAAGAACACTAACAAGGGCAGAATAATCCATTCGCCGTAGTTGGTGTTCTTCACCAATTACAATTGATAGAATGTTTGTTCGATACTCCCATTAAGTTCATTTTTCTCATATATTGTTGGTGAAGAACAGGTAACTACATACGTGTTAGACCACGGGATACTTTTCGTCCTTGTTGGTGTTCCCACTCGCCAATGTTGGTGTTCTTCACCAACATCAATCAATAGCGTGTTTAATTAAAGAGTTCTTTTACAAATATATAGGCTCTGCATATAAATGTTGGTAAAGAACACCAACATCGGCGAGAAGCGAGTTTTAGTACCAAATAACTCCCTCAAATTTTACGGAAGTGAGTTTTCACGTCCAATAACTCACTCGGAATATTTTCAAAGTGAGTTTTCGTTGACAATAAGTCCGATAAATTTTTATCGAAGTGAGCTTTCGTTGACATAAAGTCCGATAAATTTTTATCTGAGTGAGTTTTCGCATTCAATAACTCACTCCGATTTTATACTAGGCGAGTTTTCGCATCCAATAACTCGCCTAGCAATAGCCTATTTTCTGTTTTTAGGGCTGTTTTTGTGCTGTAAATATTTGGCACGCTATTTTTTTTCACTCAAAAAGATACTTTTTAGAACCATAAATAATAAAAATCAATGACTATAGGCTATTGTGTAGTAGATATTTTGAACAGAGTGAACGTCCTTGCGAGGCACGAAGCAATCTTATCAATAATATTAAGCGTATTAGTCCTAAAAAGGTTGCTTAGTATCTTGCAATGACGGGGTTTTGTACATCCCTGATTTGCCAACTTTTTAGAAGTTGGTAAATCTACAGGTAGCGTACTTCGGTTTAGTAGATTTGGCAACTTCCAAAAAAGTTACCAATTCATCGCTCCACACGTCACTAATATTTTTTTCTGATGCGCCAGATGAACAATCGCAATGACGAAGCAACTTATTTAAACGCTGCCTCATTCCACCTCAACTCATTCTTGAATTGGTAGATATTTGTTTCTTTTCCAATCAATACAAATTCAATTCCACTCATTTCTGCAAAGTCTTGCAAATGCTCGGCAGTAAGATTCTGGCTATAGCAGGTATGGTGCGCACCTCCAGCTAAAATCCACGCAGCACAACCAGTATGCATGTTAGGATACGGTTTCCACAATACCCTTGCAACAGGAAGTTTAGGCAAGGTACTAATTGGGGCAACTGCCAACACTTCATTGACCAACAAACGGAAACGATTGCCCATATCTACAATAGACGCATTTATGGCAGGTCCAGGTGCTGAATTAAACACCAAACGAACAGGATCTTCCTTACCGCCAATTCCCAAAGGATGTATCTCGCAACTTGGTTTATGCTCTGCAATAGATGAACATATCTCCAACATGTGCGCACCTAAAACCATTCTATTATCAGGATTAAAATGATAAGTATAATCCTCCATAAAAGAATTACCACCCTTCAAACCACTACCCATTACTTTCATAGCCCGTACCAAAGCAGCCGTCTTCCAGTCGCCCTCACCTGCAAAACCATAGCCTTTGCACATTAAACGCTGCGCTGCAATACCAGGCAATTGTTTCATACCATGCAAATCTTCAAATGTATCAGTGAATCCCTTAAAGTTTCCTGCCACCAAGAAGGCTTCCAACCCTAATTCTATTCTAGCGGCATCACGCAATGATTCATGTTGCGCTCCACCTTTCATCAAAGAAGGTGTCAAGGTATAGCTATCAGCATATTCGGTTACCAAAGCATCTACCGCTTCTTCGCTTACTTCGTTAATCACCTTTACCAAATCACCAATACCATGCGTATTAACAGAATAGCCAAACTTAATTTCCGCCTCCACCTTATCGCCATCGGTTACTGCCACATAGCGCATATTATCTCCAAAGCGAACAAATTTTGCACCTTGCCAATCGTGCCAACCAGCAGCGGCACGAGTCCAATCATTAATCTTTCCTAGTGATTCATCATCCTGCCAATGACCTACCACCACCTTGCGGTTGATGCGCATACGAGACATCATAAAACCAAACTCCCTATCGCCATGTGCGCTTTGGTTCAGGTTCATAAAGTCCATATCGATGGTTGCCCAAGGAATATCGCGATTGAACTGTGTATGGAAATGCAACAATGGCTTTTGTAATATCTTCAACCCTCCTATCCACATCTTGGCAGGAGAAAAAGTGTGCATCCAAGCAATGATGCCGATACAACCTTTTGCCACGTTGGCTTCCTGACAGATAGCAAATATCTCATCACTAGACTTTACCGTAGGTTTAAAAACTACCCTAACTGGTATTTGTGAAGCATCATTTAACGATGCGGCAATAACTTGCGAATGCTCTGCCACCTTATTAAGGGTTTCTTCCCCATAGAGGTGTTGGCTACCCGTTACAAACCAAACTTCTAATTCTTTTAAGTTGATCATTTTATTTGTTTTTTGTAAGTAATTCTATTTTTTAACTATCGCTGGAAACCATACTTGCATTTCACCCTTCCCCCTATTTGCCCAAGCATAATATGGAATTGCTGTGAAAGGTTGCATGGTTGTAGATACATTATTATCCATATTGACTGTCTTAGGAACTGAGCCTTTCAATACCATTACACCG
>JANYEU010000198.1 GCA_025362915.1 Chitinophagaceae bacterium
TTTTTCGTTTAATAAAATAGTTCGTATTTATAGTAATTGTTGAAATATTGCTTTTTGCGGTAATCAAGTAAATGTTAAATCTTAAAAATGGCTTATTTTTTCATTCTATTCTTAAGTAATCTATTTTCTTTCAAGCGAAAATGTTTTACAATCTATCTAAAATGCGTTAAAAATATAAAACATTTATAAGAAATATCGTAAAAAGTAATACAAAATTAAATTGATATAAATTCTATTATATCAATAAAATTTATTTTCTTAACATTTAAAAAGTACAGAATATGTCAACAGTAAAAAAAATAGGGATATGGGTTGATAATTCCATTGCCAATCTAATGGAATACACAACAGGTATGATTAAAACAATAACTGTTGAAAGTGAAATGTTAAAGCTGGGTTTGGATTATAATACAAGCTACGGCAATCCGGCCTTTGCCCAAATTTATGAGCAGAAATTACAGTCGGAAATCTATAATAAACTAATCAAGATGTTAGAAAACTGCAAAGAGGTTATTCTTTTCGGACCTACTTACAACAAAGTGAAGTTGTATAATAAACTAGTAACAGATTTCGGGTTCAAAGGAACTAGAATTGCTGTAGTAAAAACAGATGAGATGACAAAGAAGGAGCAGGAAGCATTTTTAGAAGAAAGGTTTTCGAAATCTAATTTATAGGTTTAATTAGTTAGGTGAGTGAGTGATTAATACAGGGGTGCAATGTTTTTCATTGCACCCTTTTTTATTTAGGTAAAACGTAGTATGATGACTGATCATAACAGAAAAAAGGTTTACTCCTAGCTTTCCAAGCATGAAATACCATTGATTACGATAATATTTATCGATAATGAAATATGCTATTTATGGTTCAATTCTGCACTGGTATCTTCAGCAACCTTTTCGCGTACATTCATTATATCCTTATCAAAACTATACAGGGCAGCCCGGTTATCGCCTATCATACTTAATTCATTCAACATTTTTGATGCCTGATTCTCTTCTTCCAATTGTTCTTTTAGATACCATTGCCAGAATTGGAATTTTATGTAATCGCCTTCATTCAATGCAAGCCCCACCCATTGGTTGATGCTTTTGGTTACCTCCTGCTCATTGTTTAAAAACAATTGGAACACTTCTTTAAGATTGGCAAATTCTGTTTTGGGTTGTGCCAATGCGGGAATTATAGCCTTGCCTTTCCGCATGGCTATGTAGTGCATAAAACGTGTCATGTGTTCCCTTTCTTCTTGCGACTGTTTATAAAAGAATTCGGTAACACCATCCAAACCTGGTTGATTTTCTAGCCATGCCGCTGTGGCGAGGTACTGGTGTGAGGCATCGGCCTCAATTTTTACCTGAAGGTTTAAGGCTTCAAGGGATTTCTGTGAAAGTTCCATAATACTACTTTTTTAATTGTAAAAGAGAATTTATAAGGGTTTATTGAATTCTGGAAAGCAAACTGCCTGTAATCTAAATAAATAATTACAGGCAGTTATGATTAATAATGTGTCTTATCTAAAATCTCTGTTTAGAGAGATTCAGTGGTGGTGGTGGTGCGTTTTGTATCGCCATATTTATCTTTAACAATGGTGGTAGTGCTATTTCGGCTGCTACTGCTATTGCCAAATATGATGATTAATACTAAAATTACAATGATGCCTACCACCCATGGCCAATAGGCGCTAAACCAGTATCCTACATCGCTACCATTTACTTTTACCTCGGGTGCCTTTTGAGCAAGGAGATTTACTGAAGCCATCAGGAAAACCCATAATGGCAATGTAATCTTGAAGATTACATTTTTGGGAAAGCTTATCTTTTTCATAACCTAAAATTTAGTGTTTAAAGAGTTGCATCGCGGAGCGACTTTATCTTATCGTGTGAAATTCTTAATTCTGCCTGTTGATCCATAAGCATTACTCTAATGTGCGCAGGAAGTTCTTCATCCAATGCATCGTTATATGCCTTTTGGGCGGCATCTTCCCCATATTCACAACTTGCCAAAACAGACCTTCTGTCCTGCCATGTAAAAGCAGCCTTAAAATCCATCCAAGCGCGATAAATTTTCCCGGTAGTAGTGGTACCTTCAGCAATAGGCTCGCCCTCCAACTGCACTTCATTGCCCAAATTTATTTTAATGGCGTGGCTTTGTTTTATCTGCATCAGGAATAAATCCTTTAGGTCTTCGTCACTATCGTCCAGTTCTTTCAGTGCACGTTCATATCCCTTTATCCTATCGTTGTGGATTGCTACAAGGTCGTTTAAAATTTCTGCAATATTTTCTGTTGCGATCATGATTATATATTTTAAAGATTAATAAATATTTTTGAAGAATATATTGTTATAATTTTTTGTTTACAATAGAATCTGCGCTTTGCATTTCCATCAGGTGATGTTCCAATGTGGGCAGTTTATCGGCAGCCCATTTTCTTAAGTCGGTGTCCTTTCCTTTTTCCGATTCCTTTTTAAAATCATCAATGGCATCCTTATGATCCTTCATCATCAAGTCTACATAAGCTTTGTCAAAATCGACACCTTTCTTTTTTGCCATATCATCATACTTGCTTTGGCACTTGTCGCTCAACTTGTCGGGGATGGTAATGTTTTTAGTTTTTGCCACACCCATCAATTCAGTATTTGCCTTGCCATGATCGTCAATCATCATCTGACCTAGTTTTTTAACTGAGGAGGAAGAGCAATTTATCAATGCCAATTCCCCTAATTTTACTTCCATCACACCACCATCTGCTGCACTTACAGCAAATTTGGCGTCTGCCAAGATTGCCGTGCTGTCAAATTTGTCTTTGTTTTCATCTGTGGCAGTTGCCTTACTGTCGGTAGAATTGTTGTTGTTACCGCAAGAAGCAGCTATTATCATAGAGCCTGCAAGCAGAAAATTTAAGCATGTTTTTTTCATAATTATAATTTTTGTTAGAAAAAATATTCCAAAAAACCATGCCGTTATTTTTTTGAATGAGGGATTGGTGGCGTAAGTAATTTATTAATTTACACCATTAACCATAGCAAAAAAAGAGCTGTATTGGCAGGTTTTAAACGTAAAAAAGGGTTTTGCAAGGCGTTATGCGGCTAGGGTTTATTGGAGATGAAAGGTTGTAATTATATAAGGGAAAAACGAAAAGATGCAAGTTGCGTTTATGCCAACTTAGCAAATTAATTACCAAGCCAGAAAATAGAAAAAACCTTGCATAAAATGAAGGAAGGAAAACTAAAAAGTGGTAGTGGAAAAGGTGATCAACCCAAAGCAGGCCATTGCAATAGGTTTATGGCTTTACCAATATCCTCTGTAACAAATGTTTAAAAACTATATCCATGGCAGAGTCTTTTGAGAAATAGTTATCCTTATTATAAAACCATCAATTAAATGGCTATTTAAAATTGTTGAATGAGGCATAACTGCCGGTTTAGGTTACGAAGCAATAATATAGCTGGCAGGTAAAAGATGAAATCATATAAGTAATAAATGGAATTGTGTAAGAATATGCGAGGCTATTCAACTTATTTTTGCATTACAATCACAAATGACTTATATCAAGTCAGTAATTAAACAATAATTAAATATTTTGCCATGTACATGAATTGCAAAGCAGTAGCTTTTGAAGAAAAAACAGTTGCCAAAAAGAAGGAAATCAGGGAATTTGATTGTGAAGAAGCGTTGAAAACTTCTCGCAACATGTACATAGCGAACAAGGATGATACAGACTATCAGGCCACTTATGAAATAATATTTTTGAAATACATAGGTGAGCATACCAAATCGAGCGAATTGACGCTAGAGAAATTGCAAGCACTAAAAAATCCGGCTTGTATAAAGGAGTTATACCCATTGCTTTTGCATAATTTAAGGCATATGAAAAACAATGGGCGCACCATCCGCCTGATGGAAATATTATCTGAAAATGAGGACTACAAACTATTGGTGTATAACGACCTAAGGGAATTTTACACCGAAGAATCAGATACGGATAACATCATTGAATATTGCACCCTGATGATAGAAACGGGCTACTGCGAAATTTACATTTACGAGCAATTGGCAAAATGTTATGATGAAAAAGGGATGTATGAAGAAGCCTTTAAATATTACGTGAAGGCTGGGCAAAATCATTATAACAAACATGAATATCATTGGATGAATGCGGGCAGGACGCTGGTGCTTTGCGGAAAGGCAGAGGAAGCACTGTTTTATTTTAAGATGGCATTAATGCTTAATCCTGAAGAGGGGTATGCCCACTATTATTTAGGACAGTTTTGCCAAACAAAAGAGGATTTGTACGGTGCCATGTACCATTATACGGAGGCAGTAAAACACAGCCCCTTTTATAAAGAGGCCAACAGCAAGGAAAGTATTCTTCATTTGGATGATACCTTAAATAAAAAAGACCATATATTCCATTTAGAAAATTCTTTATCGGCAAATGATGATACCCGTTTTTTGCCAGTGCTATATCTAAGCCTTGTAAAACTATACAGAACCACAAAAGATTTTGTACGCTGTGAATTTTACCAAACAAAATTCATCCACTCGATGGGTTTACATTTTCAAGGTTAAGAAGGGGATTGAAACAAAAAGAGCGATGGGAATGAGTTTACTAACCTTACGCACGTTTATCAATATCCAAGCAAAATCTAATTATCTACCACATAGGAGCCACATTATGCAGATAGAAAAATAAAATAAGGAAGGAAGGAAACATTGCACCTTAAGGTACGTAGGGGGTTGGAATGAAAAAGGTGACACTTTTTTGCTGTGTTTTCTTATCCATCCAATAGAAAAACCATTTGCCTACTATGGCTAAGTGGCATTTTTTGTTAGATGTGAATAAAGCTAAATAACATCAGTGAATTCATTTATCTTACTATCTAGTCTGGCTGAATAATGTAATTATTCCGATAAATTGTGTAATAGTCGGGCATATTTCTCTGTTCATCTTTGTGCTGTTAAAAAAATTATTAACTAATTAAAATTTAAGAAATGGAAACAGTAGCAAAAAGTAAAGAGCAAAAAAATCATCAAAACAGCAAGTCAACAGATGATGGAATTAAACAATCGCAGTTGATGGAATTATTTGTTGATGAACTAAAAGATATCTATTGGGCAGAAAAGGCATTATTAAAAGCTATCCCAAAAATGATTTCACATGCAAGCTGCTCGAAATTGACAGATGCATTGGAAGGGCATCTTACACAAACAGAACAGCATGTGACAAGGCTGGAAAAAGTATTTGAGATTATTGGCACAAAAGCAGAAGCGGTAAAATGCGAAGCAATGAGTGGATTGATAGAAGAAGCAGGCGAGATTATGGACGAATGCGAAGAAGGTGCCATGCGCGATGCAGGTATTATTTCTGCGGGACAAAAAGTAGAGCATTATGAAATAGCCACTTATGGCACATTGTCTCACTTTGCAGATTTACTTGGGTTTAAGAATGCAGTGCAACTGCTTACTGAAACATTAGTGGAGGAAAAAGCTGCTGATGAAAAACTATCGGAAATAGCATTGGAGACAGTAAATATTCATGCTGCGGAAGAAAATATGTAAAGGCATGATGCATAATAGTGAAAAAAGTTGCTCTTTCAAATAAAGGAGCAACTTTTTCTTTTTATAAAATTGGACGAATGCATGTAGGTAAGACAAGGTAAATAGATTGAAGAGAAAGGTACTCCGACCAAAGAGAAAGTTACTCCGACCAAAGAGAAAGGTTCTCCGACCAAAGAGAAAGATTCTGTCATCTCCTGAAATAGCTTGTCAGCAAAATGGACAAAAAATGAGAAGATGACTACCTGACCCCTCCTGAAATTACTTGACAGTTTTTGGTGTTAATATCAATATTTGTTTACTGTAATTTGGGCTATTGCCTATGCAAGAATACAGCTTTGTTTTTTAATACTGCTTCTTGTTTTCACCCTTTGTTTTATTCCTGTTTTTCCTTGTCATCAAGGCCCCTTATTCCTGCTTTTCATACCTTACTTTTTATGTTATTGTTACCGCTTTACACCT
>JANYEU010000199.1 GCA_025362915.1 Chitinophagaceae bacterium
AGGTGTAAAGCGGTAACAATAACATAAAAAGTAAGGTATGAAAAGCAGGAATAAGGGGCCTTGATGACAAGGAAAAACAGGAATAAAACAAAGGGTGAAAACAAGAAGCAGTATTAAAAAACAAAGCTGTATCCTTGCATAAGTAATAACCCAAATTACAGTAAACAAATATTGATATTAACACCAAAAACTGTCAAGTAATTTCAGGAGGGGTCAATCTGCCGCAAGAGCTGCGGCATCTCATTGAAGGCTTGCAGCATCTCATTGAAGGCTTGCGGCATCTCATTGAAGGCTTGCGGCATCTCATTCAAGGCTTGCGGCATCTCATTGAAGGCTTGCAGCATCTCATTGAAGGCTTCCAGCATCTCATTGAAGGCTTCCAGCATCTCATTGAAGGCTTCCAGCATCTCATTGAAGAGCTGCGGCACACCCTTTTTTAACCAATAATCCTGCTGCCCACTACATTTCAACCACTCGCTAACTCATTAATTCCCTTAATTTGCCGCCATGAACTATTTTCAGCTTTTATATTATGCCGCCGACTATGGTTTGCGCATCTATAAACAGCTTTCCTTCATAAAATCGTTCCTGCTGCCCAAGGTTGATGCTGCTTGCAATGCGTACGCCTACCATCCCTCCAAAAAAGAAAAAGATAAGATGCGGTTCTATTACCCGTTGTTTAACCACGTGGTTAATTGCGAAACATATCTTACCATCAAGAACCGTGGGCTTACCCGTTCCGAAACAGAAGGATTGGCATTGGTGAGCGTGTCGGCAACATTGTACGATGATTTTATTGACGAAGAGAACTGGAGTAGTGAAAGGCTGATAGAGATATTTGAAAAAAGCATTCCGATGGCCGACCGCACACCCAAGATTAATGTGCTGATGGCGATAGATGATGAACTGAAAAGGATTTATACCCCAACAGATTTTTATAATTACAGCCTGAAACTGGCCATCGATTGGCAGATAACCTCTGCCAAACAACTGGATGGCAACATTACCTTGGAAGAAACTTTATACATCTCCAAAGAAAAATGTGGCAACAGTTCTTTATTGTGGGCAAGTATTTTGGACGAGGATTGGACGGAGAAAGACAAACTGTTTATACACCAGAGCGGCTTTGTGGGGCAATTGGTGAACGATGCTTACGATGCGATAAAAGACATTCAGGACGGCGGATATACTTACATACGAAAGGCTGCATCGGTAGCGGCAGCGAAGGAAATTTTTATAAATGAATGTCGCAAATTAAACCAAACAGTGAGGGATTGTGACGTGCCTACAAAGAATAAATTGAAAACTATCAGGCGGATGGCTTGCATACATGCGTTTGGTTTGGTAGCTTTGGAGCATCTGCAAAAGATAGATGAAAAATATTCCAGACCGGTAGATTGGCTAAATGTAAAACGCAGCGACCTGATAACCGATATGGATTTTTGGAGTAACAGGTTAAGTATTTTTAAACAGGCGGTCTTTTTGTCGAAACTTTAGTAGATACAAGTTACTGGTTGCAGGATACCGATAACTTGAAACCTGAAACTTGTAACAAGTAACCTGCAACTAATCACTAACAACTAACAACTAAATACTAATCACTAGAAATGGGCATCGTATTATTTGATAATAAAAACAGACGGCTACTGAATCCTTTGGTGAAAACGCGAGCCGTTGCATCGCTTAGGATGGGCATTGCCACCATCAAGGAAAGGTGGGAACAGATTACGGGAACGCAGGTTTTTGTGCATACCGAAAAGTATTTGATGCCTCTTTATGAACCAATAGAACCCGGCAGGCATATCTGGATAGACAGTTCTGTGCTGGTGACGCAGGAACTTTTTAGAGCTGTGGTGGAGTTGAAGAAAGGGGAGGCACTGGCTGATAAGGACGGATTGGTTGCGGGAAACAGCAATGGACCTTGGGAAACTTTTGATGTACAGCATACGTTGGCATGGTTTAAAAACAATGTGAAACCGGTAAAAACCATAAGGTTGCAATTGCCCCATCAGATCTTTTTGTGGAACGACTGGTTTATAAAAAGCGACTTTAGCTTCTTTACCAGTAATCGGGTTTCGCAAGCCATTTCTTCTAGCAATACCCTCATCAACCCAATAAATATTTTTGTAGAAGAAGGGGTTACGATGGAATTCTGCACCCTGAATGCCGCTGTCGGTCCGATATATATTGGCAAGAATGCCACACTGATGGAAGGCTGCATGATAAGGGGGGCTTTTGCAATGGGCGATAACTCGCTACTAAAAATGGGTGCAAAAATTTATGGTGCTACAACCTTTGGCCCCAACTGTGTGGGCGGTGGGGAGATAAAAAACATGGTGATGCAGGGCAATAGCAATAAGGCACACGACGGTTACCTAGGCGATAGTGTTATTGGCGAATGGTGCAACTTTGGTGCTGGCAGTAGCAATAGCAACGTGAAGAATACTGGCGGAAAAGTACATATCTGGAATGAAGGACTGAATGGTTTTGTAGATGCAGGGCAAAAATGTGGACTGATAATGGGCGATTATAGCAGGGCTGCCATCAATAGCAGCATCAATACCGGTTCTTCCATTGGTGTATGTTGCAACGTTTTTGGGGAAGGGTTATTGCCAAAAGTAATTAAAGACTTTAGCTGGGGATTGAAGGACAGGTACATTTTTGAAAAGGCACTTGCCGATATTGCCAACTGGAAAAAGATGAAACACCAAACATTGGGCAAGGAAGAAATTGCAGTGCTGAATCACTTATTTAAAATGTAACACACTTTCATGCGCTCACTTTTTGCATCCTCCATAGTTTTCCTTTAGGGGCGGAGGGGTAAATCAACAATCCCTTTGTGTCTTCTTTGCGTAATGGCTATGTGGGCTTTTGCGGTTAATCCTTATTTTTCAACTAATCCTGCAATAGATCCAAATCTGGCTGTGCATATTTATACACCTTAAAGTAGATGGTCGTATTGGTTTGATAGATTCCTTCAATGCCCGAAATGGTATTGATGAAACTTACCAAATGGTCATTGTCTCTACACATTACATCAACTTCCAAGTCATAGTCGCCAGAGGTGCCTGCTAGAAAGCTCACTTCGGGTAGTGTCAATATTTTAGTTACCACCTGTTCCTTTAAGGTTGCTGGCCGCACATAAATGGCAATATGTGCATAAGACCGGAAGCCTACCTTATCAGGATTGACCCTACCAATAATATTTACCGTACCATCTTCAATCAGCTTATTCACTCTAGTTCTTATCGTCCCAACAGAGACATTTAACTTATCCGCCATCACGGTAAAAGATTCTCTTCCATCTTTTTGTAGGCAGGACAAGATTGCAAAGTCTAAATCATCAAGGGAAATGGTGTTTTTCTGCATATTCTTACTCTATTTTTTAATTGGTCATTACTCTTCAGTAAAATTTTATTCGGGCAATTTGAATCAAAGAAAACTGATTCCTTTCATATAAACAAAATCTATTGAAATAAATATTAATTAATCATTACTAAAGTCGGTGAAGTTATTGTTTTGGGTAGACGAAGGTGATAGTTTATTAGGTCTTTTCAATAAAATGCCATTCAAATAAAAAAATAATAGTTTTTTTGTTTTAAAAGTAAAATTATTTTACTTTTACGGTCTTATTTTTCTAATTTAGATAAAGAACAAGTATAATAATGAAGTATCAAGCGATTAAGAATTATGTGAATGGACAGTTTGTAGATGCCTCTACAGACAGAAAAATGGATGTAATATCCCCGATAGATGGCAACCATTTGTCGACAGTACCAATGAGTACCTATGCAGATTTGGACAGTGCTGTTGCAGCTGCTAAAGCGGCGTTTCCAAAGTGGAGCAAGACACCAATTAAAGAAAGAGTGCAAATATTCTTCCGTTATAGGAGTTTATTAGAGAAGCATTTAGTGGAATTATCAGAATTGTGCAGCGAAGAAAATGGAAAAGTATATAGTGAATCAGTTGCAGAAATAGAGAAATGTATAGAATTGACTGAGTTTGCGGTTTCATTGCCTCAGTTGGTTACGGGTGAAGTGTTGGAAGTAAGCCGTGGTGTAGAATGCCGTACAGAACATGCTCCACTAGGCGTTGTGGCGAGCATTGTACCCTTCAACTTTCCTTCGATGGTGCCCAACTGGACAATGCCCAATGCGCTTGCTTTAGGTAATTGTATGATTATTAAGCCATCGGAAAAAGTGCCGTTAAGCTGTGGAAGGATTGCTGAACTACTAAAAGAAGCAGGCTTGCCTGATGGTGTATTTAATATTATTCACGGTGATGTGGAAATAGTAGAAGCTATCTGCGATCATCCGGGTATTGAAGCTGTGTCTTTTGTAGGCTCTACCAAGGTGGCGAAGATTGTTTATCAACGTGCTACCAATAACCTTAAAAGATGTTTGGCATTAGGTGGCGCAAAAAATCACTTGTTGGTTTTACCAGATGCTATACCGGGCATGACAGCGCAAAATGTTGCCGCTTCTATGAGTGGTTGCGCGGGTCAACGTTGTATGGCTGCCAGTGCGATGGTGGGTGTGGGTGCTATCGATCATATTGTGGAGAAGATTTGTGAGGAAGCAAGGAAGATTGTTCCGGGTAAAACCTTGGGTGCGGTTATCAGCAAGGAATCGAAAGAAAGAATTGAAAGATATATTGACGAAGCTGAAAAGGATGGTGCGAAGATTTTGGTTGATGGAAGAAAGACGGTGGTTGAAGGAAAAGAAGATGGTTATTATGTAGGACCAACGGTGATTGATTTTGTAACGCCAGAAATGAGTGTTGCAAAAGAAGAAATCTTTGGACCAGTAATCGCTATTATCCGTACTGATACGGTTGATGAGGCTTTGGCTATCGAAAACGCAAATCCTTATGGTAATGCTGCCAGCGTATTTACACAGAGTGGTGGTGCTGCAAGATACATCATCGACCGTGCAAGTGCTGGTATGATTGGTGTAAACGTAGGTGTACCCGTGCCACGTGAGCCATTTTCTTTCGGTGGATGGAATGAAAGTAAGTTTGGTGTAGGCGATATTACAGGTAAGAGTTCTATCGAATTCTGGACTAAACTAAAGAAGAGCACAACTAAATGGAGTGCAGAAGCAGGTGTTAATTGGATGAGTTAAGAGGTTGTTTTGAATGTTAAGTTTTAAATTTTGAATTATTAAAACTTTGAACATCAGAATATTCTCTTTAATTTAAAATTTATAATTCAAAATTTAAAATAACAAACAAGATGATTAAGACAGACGTTCTATCTGAGGCACAAGAAATTATTGAAGACAACCAAAACTATACACTCTTTTCGTGGAGCAAACAGAAAGGAAACAATCCTATTGCAGTTAAATCTGCGGAAGGGGTTTATCTATATGACTATGACGACAAACGTTACATTGACTTTTCTAGTGGATTGATGAATGTAAATATTGGTCATGGCGATCAGCGTATTACAGAAGCTGTGGTTGCACAAATGCAGCAAGTGAGCTATGTAACACCTAGTTGCGTAACCAAAGTACGTGGCGATTTAGGTAAGAAATTAGCGGAAATTTGCCCGGGAGATTTGAACAAGGCTTTCTTCACACTTTGTGGTGCCACTTCTATCGAAAATGGAATCAAATTGGCTCGCTTATATACTGGCAAACATAAAATATTAAGCAGATACCAAGCTTATCATGGTTCTTCTAATGGAGCTATGACTGCAAGTGGTGATCCAAGGAAACTTCCTGTTGATTCTCAGCAAGCGCCAAACTTTGTTCACTTCGATTTGCCTTATTTATACCGTTGGGAGTATGGCGAAGAAAATCTCTTAAAGGAAACAGTTGCTTCTTTCGAAAGATTGATTGCTTACGAAGGCGGCGGTAATATTGCTGCATTGATATTAGAAGGAGAGTCTGGTTCTTCTGGTTGTTTGCAATATCCTGTTGGCTATTTGAAGGCTGTAAGGGAAATCTGTAACAAGCATGGCATCCTTATTATCATGGATGAAGTGATGAGCGGTTTTGGAAGGACTGGTAAGTGGTTCGGATTTGAGAATCATGGTATTGTTCCAGATATGATTGCAATGGCAAAGGGACTTACCTGCGGTTATTTACCTTTTGGTTGCTTGATGGTGAGTGATAAGATTGCTGTTAAATATGATGACAATATGTTGGCTCTAGGCTTGACTTATTCTGCTCATCCAGTTTCTTGTGCTGCCGCTTTAGAAACATTGAAGATTTATGAAGATGATAATCTAATTGATAATGCAGTAGCTATGGGGGAATATCTGAATGGTCAGGTTGAACTACTAAAAGCAAAACACCCAAGCATTGGCGATTGGAGAAATACAGGTTTATTGGGTTGCTTAGAGTTAGTAAAGAATAGGGAAACTAAAGAGCCAATGGCACCTTTCAATGCAAAGCCAGCAGAGATGGTGGTCATGAATAAGGTAGCTGCAAAAATAAAAGAGCTAGGAATGTACACTTTTGTTCGTTGGGGTTATATCTTTATTGCGCCGCCTTTGTGTATTACAAAAGAACAAATTGATGAAGGGTTGGCTATTATCAGCGAGGCATTGTTGATAGCAGATGAGGCGGTTGTTTAATTGTAGGATAAAAAATGGTTTCTTAATTAAGATATGGCAGTACCACAAGACATAACTACTTCTGAACTTTATAGCGAAGACCTTGCGCCCATCCCTCAAAATAAAAGGACTTGGTACACATGGAATTATGCTGCCCTTTGGATAAGTATGAGCCTTTGCATACCTACCTACATGCTGGCGAGTTCATTGATAGAAGGTGGCATGAATTGGTGGGAAAGTATCCTGACCATCTTTATAGGAAATAGTGTGGTACTGGTTCCGATGATACTGAATGGTCATGCAGGTGCTAAGTATGGTATCCCTTTTCCCGTATTTGCAAGAGCAAGCTTTGGTACAAAGGGAGCCAATGTACCTGCTTTACTTAGGGCAGTTGTTGCTTGTGGCTGGTTCGGTATTCAGACTTGGATTGGAGGCTTTGCTTTGTATCAAATGATGCACTTATGGATTCCTTCATTGGCAACTTTGCCTCAAGTTTTTCCAACATCATGGGGATTGCAAACAGGGCCAGCTATAACGTTTGTAGGTTTTTGGATTATTAATATGTATGTGGTTTATCTCGGTGTAGAAAGCATCAAGAAGTTGTTGGTTTTTAAAGCCTTCTTTTTACCTGTTGCCGCCTTGGCTCTTTTGTTTTGGGCAATATCTGCTGGTCATGGTTTGGGTCCTATCCTACAGCAGCCTTCTAAGTTTATTGATGCGGCGGGATTCTTTAAATTTTTCTTTCCTGCGTTAACGGGAATGGTTGGCTTTTGGGCTACGTTGTCATTAAATATTCCTGATTTCACAAGGTATGCAGTTAGTCAGAAAGCACAAGTAAACGGTCAGATTATTGGCTTGCCTCCAGCGATGACACTATTTAGTTTTATTGGTGTGGTGGTTACTTCTGCTACGACTATTATATATGGAACAACTATCTGGGATCCATTGGTGCTTGCAGGTAGGTTTGATAGTAAAATATTGGTAAGTGTTGCCATGATTGCGGTTGCCTTGTCTACTTTGGCTACCAATATTGCGGCTAATATAGTTAGTCCAGCTAATGACTTTGCGCATCTTGCCCCATCAAAAATAAGTTTTAGGACAGGGGGATATATTACTGGAATAATTGGCATTTCCATCTTCCCGTGGAAGTTGATAGCCGACCCCACCGGCTTCAT
>JANYEU010000202.1 GCA_025362915.1 Chitinophagaceae bacterium
AGGTGTAAAGCGGTAACAATAACATAAAAAGTAAGGTATGAAAAGCAGGAATAAGGGGCCTTGATGACAAGGAAAAACAGGAATAAAACAAAGGGTGAAAACAAGAAGCAGTAGTAAAAAACAAAGCTGTATCCTTGCATAGGTAATAACCCAAATTACAGTAAACAAATATTAAAATTAACACCAAAAGCTGTCAAGTAATTTCAGGAGGGGTCATTGGGTAACTATACTGGCAAAAAGTATATTCGCTTTGGGCAATAGGTGTATCTGGCACTGGTAAAGGAAGTACACTGGCTTGTAGTGTATCCCTACAACCATAGCCCGGATAAGGTACAACGTCTACATGGTAGGAACCAGTTGTAGCAGGTGGCGGGCTGAGGGTAAGGGTACGTTGATTGCCAACTATCTTAGAGTAATCTTCAGTGTACCAAGTGTAATATTGAAATCCATAAGGGGCATTCAATATTACAGAATTTGTTTCTACGCAATAAGGGGCTGTGGCCAAAATATTAGAACAGGCATTTCCAACATCGAGATATGCGTATCCAAAATGTCCTCCTTTTGTACAATCCGCCGTTTTAAATTCAAGCCTTACTGCTCTTCCATTCAAACCTGCAAACTGCAATGAGGCTGGAGTCCATCTTTTAAATAATACGTCTGTGCCAACATTAGATTTTTCGAATCCAGGTATAGCTCCAGTTGATACATAATCAAAGGATGCACAGTTTACAACAACGCCGGTAGCTATATCGTAGGCAGTAACAAAAAAGCGTGGCTGTTCGGGAGGGGTATGACCTGGGTCTTGGAATACTACTGCATAGAAGTAGGTAAAAGTAAAGGTATCAACTGTGGCGGGAACAATAAAATCGTACCGAAAACCCTCTGCTTGGGCTCCGATACTGTCGTTTCCTAATTTTACTGAGTATTTTCCTCCATAAGGGCATAGTGTAGGAAATCCACCGTATGGGTCAATAGGATTGGATGCTTTAGATATTATTACATGTCTGTTTGTGATAGGACGTGAAGGATTGAGCGTAATTTGATTCTGTACTGTGCCACTACTATCAACAACTGTTTGTGTGCTGCCGATAAAGCATTGCCAATTTGCAAATGTACCACTCTCAAAATCTAAATTAGCGGGGCAGGTTTGTGCAGATATTTTAGCATAAAAAACAAAAGTGCATAATAGCACAACTAAAAGATGCTTTGATTTGAAAAGGTTCATTTGATTCTATTAAATTTTGATTTGCTGTTGCAATTTGGGTTAAGGGGTAAAATATATAGATAGAGGCTGATAGCCAAATTTTATTTTCTAGCGTAACAATTTAGCAATAAGTTTACGCGTAATTATGTACGATGGGTAGTCTTAAAAATCCACATTAGGGAGTAAGTTTGATAGTGTATTAGGATAGGAAAAAGCGGTAGAAATAACTATGCATTGATACTAAAACTGTTTTGGGATTTAATCTAAAGACGGTACAGCGAGAGCTGGATTAGTTGGTGGCAAGGTTAAAATATGACGCTATTAATTCTGCAATGAAAGATTTGAATAATTAGATCAATGGATAACATTGCTCATTTCAATGTTATCCATTATGCAAATCGAAGCTTTTAAAGATAAGTTTACTAGTTTTAAAGCAGTAAAACGAGCAATAAAGAATATTCTAATAGGGAATGAATGTAAACACCCTGTTGTAATTATCTGGTGGGTACTACCAATACAGTCTTTATTGAATGCCTAATTACTTTCTCCGAAACACTGCCAATTAAAAAGTGCTCAAGTCCTGTTCTCCCATGGGTACCCACTACAATCAAGTCTGCATCCCATTTTTTTGCTATTTCCAAAATCTCATCTTCCGGTATCCCCTCCACTATAAAACTTGTTACCTTATGATTAGAAAAAACAGTATCAATGAGCTTCTTATGACTCAACTCAAAACTAGACTTCACACTGTTCTCTATTTCCATCTCCACACTTGCATTTTCATTAATCCCAATTCCTCCCATGCCCATAATGTCGTTATTCATCATGATAATAGTTCTTTCTACAACACTCACCAGAGCAACTTCAGTATCAAGCTGTTCCACCAGTTGCAATGCAGTATCAGCAACTTTTTCAGATTCTGACTCATTGCTAACTGCAATAAGTATTCTTTTTATATTTTTCATACTTTGTCAATTTAAAAGAATCTATTGATTATCTTATCATTTGTAATGCGGCTTATCCCAAATACCTTCTCAGCACCCAAGCTGTTGTTTCGTGCTGTTCCATCAATCCAGTTAGGAAATCGGCAGTGCCTGCATCTTTGTTCTTTTCACTACATTCATCAATATCTTTTCTCAAATGAATAATGATGGTTTCATGGTCGCCCAATAATTCCTTGATTATTTCTTTTTGCTGTGGATATACAGAAGGTGATTCTTTTAATCTGGTTAGCTCTAAAAATTCCTTCATCGTGCCAATGGTTTTACCACCCAATTTACTGATGCGTTCAGCCACTGAATCAATTGTTTCTTCCAGTTCCGTATATTGGGCTTCAAATAATTTGTGCAGTTCCATAAAACTTTCTCCAGAAACATTCCAATGAAATTTTCTTGTTTTGGTATATAAAACCATTTCGTCGGCCAAAATGGGTGATAGTACTGCAATACTCTTTTTTAAATGTTCATTGGTAATACCAATTTGTGGAGTCATAATTTTATTTTTAATGATTAATAATGTAAAAAGTGAAGCTAGTTTATTATACCACTTAATAAATGATTGATTTACCTGTGTATAAAAAGGTTTCTGCCTTTCATATTACGCAAACCAATTTCTATTGAGTATAAATAGCTAGCCCATACCTAAACCTGACAGATCCTAAACTATTTGCCATATTTTGTTATCAATGATCTCCGTTATCCTCTTCCAAATCATTGTGGTTATCGCCGCCCAAGCTATAGTAGTTATTCTCCTCATCCTCGCTCCCAATATTTTCATCTTCATCATCCAATTCAGCACCCGGTATGTCCAAGTCATCTATTATATCATCCTCATCCTCACTATTTATTATATCATCCTCATCGGCCAATTCAGCACCAGAAACGTTCAAGTTAGTAAGCATTTCCTCTTCATAAAGGCTACTGTCACTATCTTCTCTATACTGTTTTTTCTTTGGAACTTCTTTTCTTTTAGAGATATCCTCAGGGTCTATATCTTGCTCTTCCTTACCCTTATTATAAATATCCTCACTCTTGGGGTATAATGGGTAACCAGGAAATTGATCTTCCCCATTTTCTTGCTTCATATCGTTTTTCTTGCTCATATTTTTTAGATTTATATTAAAAAAACCATGTTCTTAAAACTATTAATTGAGGCTTACTTTTTTACTGTGTTATTTGCTTGCATCACCGCCAAATCTATTTCTAGAACCCTTTTCCTTTCCTTATATTCTTCCGTCGTCATTTGCTCTGTTGCATATCGTTGTTGCAAAATGGTCATTACTGAATCCTTCTTTTTACGCTGACCCGGTACATCATAACGAGTAGCAAAAATCCAAAACATTACAACCATCCATGCCAACCACCATACTAAATTCATACCCAAATAATAATTACTGTAAAACATTTTTCAATTTTAGAACTAAGATAAAACAACTGCAAGCATTTCAATAACCATTACCTTATTCTTGTGTAGGATAGTAATAACTGGAAGCAATAGCAACTGGCTGATTTCCTTTTCAACACTACAAAGGTGGATAGCATGTGGGGAAAGGATGTTATATAATTCTCTTTATTATTTATATAATTCCCAGTTTTTGCAATCTAAGTTGATGCACGATTAACCAAACAACAAATTATCCATTTACCAGCATCATTCTACCGACTAAGGATTGTCATTGAACAATTACATAAAAAACTTTGGATGCAAAATAAAATACAATAGAACATCGTTTTCTGCTTTTATTGGTGTTTACATAACCGTTTTTATGTATCCTTCACCATCAACTTTTGGGTATTGTTGGTGAAGGATACGTGAAAATGGTAAATTCTCCACAAATATCCCTACAATTCTCCCTTCAAACATCAACAAATCAATAAGCCACATAATAAAAGTTACTAAATTAACCAATTATTATACAGCCCTGCCCTAAATACCTTTAATACAAGCACTTCTGTAATAGACACACATGAATTAACGTTAATGCAAGCACTTCCATTACAGATATGTACATATTGGCAGTCATTCACGTGTGTCCATCATAGACACACATGTATTAACGTTAATTCATGTGTGTCTATTACAGATGTGTACATATTGTCAGTCATATATGTGTGTCTATCACAGACACACGTATATTAACCTTAATTCACGTGTGTCTATTACAGAAGTGCTTATATTAAAATAAAAATGGCAGTTTATTTTATGGAAAATATTTATTTTTCGTAATTAATTGAAATACTGAATAATGTACTTTTAAATGCCTACGATTCCACCATCGGGTGTGGGTATCTATAATCTCACTGATATGGGGGATAATGCCCACACAGAAATTCTTGAACATACTTAATATGGATGATAAGATAAAAGCCGACATTACTATAAAAGTGCTTTAGGCAGATAGCAGTTATTAGATAGTAGATATTAGTTTAAAAAGCCCTTGAAGCATTTGTTTCAAGGGCTTTTTTTCATTTGCAGTAATCAAACCCATTGATATTCCCTAAAGAAATACATTTGCCGCATGACATTACAAGAAAGGGATTATGCGGTTATATGGCATCCATTTACACATCAAAAGAACAGGAAGCCACCAATGCCGATAGTTAAAGGTCAGGGGACATTGCTTTTTGATGAGGCGGGAAACCAATATATAGATGCCATAAGTAGCTGGTGGGTAACCATTCATGGTCATGGAAATAGATATATAGCCGAGCGGTTGTATAAGCAGGCGCTCACATTAGAGCAGGTTATTTTTGCCGGATTTACGCATGAGCCAGCGGTTTCATTGGCAGAAAGATTACTGCCCATCCTGCCCAATAACTTTTCCAGAATATTCTATAGCGATAATGGCAGCACTTCTACCGAAGTGGCCATAAAGATGTCATTGCAATATTGGTGGAACGAAAAAGCGTTAACCGTCAATGGTTTACCGTTAACCGAGGGCGGCGATCAACGGTCAACGGTTAACGGTCAACGTACAAAGCTGCTTGCCTTTAAGGATGCGTATCATGGAGATACTTTTGGGGCAATGAGTGTAAGCGATAGAAGTGTTTTTACACTTGCCTTTCATGATAAACTGTTTGAAGTTTTGTTTATTGATACGCCCAATGAAACAAATATTGAGGAACTAAAAGAACTGATAAACAACGAAGGGGATGCCATTGCGGCGTTTATATATGAGCCATTGGTGCAAGGGGCTGGCGGCATGAGGATGTATGAGGCACAATGGATGGATGAATTATTAAAAACAGTGAAGGCGCAAGATATTATATGTATTGCAGACGAAGTGATGACGGGTTTTGGGCGCACTGGAAAACTCTTTGCCAGTGAATACATGACCGAGAAACCAGACATTATCTGCATGAGTAAAGGACTTACTGGCGGAACAATGGCATTGGGCGTAACTGCTTGTACCGATAGGATTTATCAGGCTTATTTGAGTGATGATAAGATGAAAACCTTTTTTCATGGGCATTCATTTACGGCAAATCCGTTGGCATGTACTGCAGCTTTGGCTAGTATGGATTTATTATTGAAAGAGGAATGCTTAGGTAAAATACAATGGATTAGTGAGGAGAATAAGTTGTTTGCTACTAAACTTTCAACTCTCCACTCTCGACTTTCGACTAAAAACATCCGTGTATTAGGCACCATCATCGCATTTGAAATAGACGAAGGCAAGGACGAATACCTGAATGATATTGCTACATCCATTACCCAGAAAGCATTGGAACTTGGCGTATATATCCGTCCGCTGGGCAATACGGTTTATATAATGCCGCCCTATTGTATTACCAAGGAAGAGTTGGAAAAAGTATATGAAACGATACTAATGATGATTGATTAATTTATAAGTGATGAATAAAAACATACAGCATTTATACACCATCGCGCAAAAGGAAGAACGCCTCATTATTGGGTTGATGAGCGGTACTTCTTTGGATGGATTGGATGTTGTGCTGTGTAGTTTTAGCGGTGCAGGAAGGGAGACGAGGATTAAGGTATTGAACTTTGAGACCGTTCCTTACTCTATAGATTTTAAGGAAGAGATATTGACGGTGTTTAGTAAACAGCAAGTTGATTTGGCAAAGCTTTGTTTATTAAATGGATGGATTGGCGAGCAGCATGGACAAATGATAAATGAATGCTTACAGAAATGGGGTATTGATAAGGAGGATATTGATTTAATAGCTAGCCACGGACAAACCATTTATCATGCACCAAAAAGATTGCATCAACTAGAAAAGTTTGGTAATGGAACCTTGCAAATTGGCGATGGCGATCATTTGGCAGTTACCACTGGTATTATTACTCTTAGTGATTTCAGACAAAAGCATATTGCAATAGGAGGGGAGGGTGCACCATTGGCTGTTTATGGTGATTATCTTTTATTCTCAAATCCCACTGAGAATAGGGTTTTATTAAATATTGGTGGCATTGCCAACTTTACTTATTTGCCCGCCGATGGCAGTTTGAATAAGATTATCTGTACAGATATTGGTGCTGGCAATACCATGATGGATGCTTACGTACGTACACATTTTACCAATCAGTTTTATGATAAGGATGCTTTTATTGCCCGTAAGGGAAATAAAAATAATGCCTTATTAAATGAATTGAAGGTGCATGATTTCTTTGCGCAATCTTTTCCAAAAACAACAGGGCCAGAATTATTTAACCTCGCATTTTTAGATAAGGCATTGCAAGTGGCTGAGGTTGGTTTTATTAGTCATGAAGATTTATTGGCCACGCTAAATAAGTTTACTGCCGATATGATTATTGATGCATTACAGAGAACCATTAATGCTAAAGAAAATGTTGTGATTTATGCAAGTGGGGGCGGCATTCATAATCCTTTGTTGATGGAACATTTACAGGCAAGTTTACCCAATGTTGAGTTTAGAGACTTTAATAGATTAGGCATCAATCCAGATGCAAAGGAGGCGGTGTTGTTTGCTGTATTGGCAAATGAGGCAATTGCAGGGAACGCATCAAAAGAAAATAACCTGCAAGGAATGTCACAGGTAAGTATGGGTAAGATTAGCTTTCCTGATTAGTGTGTTTCTGCTTGTGTTTTAAGGGTGTTTAGGTTCTTTTCCATCATGGTACCCATTATCTTATCGTTCATCATCGACGCAAAACGTTCCCACGGATACCAGCCTATATGTTGTACAAACTGCCAATGTACTGCAGCCGTCATCTGTCCTTTCTGTTGAAATATCTCCATTGTACTTTCTTGCATGCCATTGTTTTTTGTATCCCAAATAGAGTTGATGGCACTGTTCTCATTATTGGTTTGGGTGATGGTCACCATCGTGTTACCTAAACTTGCTTTTAGGGGTGAAGTCATGGTAACGGTGGTATCATTCATTCCATCTATCCATTTCTTCCATCCATTTATGTCTTTTGTAAAAGAATAGACAGAGTCTTTAGGCGCAGCAATATCAACTACTCTAGATACTACCACCGTTGAAGGAAATAATAATCCGAGGCATGTTGCCATCAAGAAAAGGAAGAATATACTTATAAAGAAAAGCTTGATAAAATTCATAATTATGATTGAAGGATTTGAATAAAATAATAATTCGTTAATATGATTGTTTGATTCTTCATGATTGAAATTCACCATTCCTTTCATTCAAATCATTAAATCATAATTCATTATTCCCATTTAAACACCTTCCAAACAATAAAGTAAATAAGCAGTGTCCATAATCCCAATGCGCCAAGGTCTTGCCAACATTCAAATATGCTGGCACCTTCAAAAGAAATCTTGCGCATGGCAAGGTTGAAATGCGTCAGGGGAAGTATTTTGCAACAGGTTTGTAGCCATTCCGGAAACACTGATATAGAAAAGAAAGTACCCGATAAAAGCATTTGTGGCAAACTGAAAATGTTTATCATCAGCGGAATCATGGTATCGTTTTTAACGATGCTGGAAAAGATTAGCCCTACGCCCATCAACATCAATAAAAAGAAAATACTAAGCCCCACCATCTCTATAAAAGTAATAAATCCATGTGCCAAAGTGAAGCCTATGCAGAAATGCCCAACGGTAATCAGTACCAAAACGTTTATCAACTGGAAAAATATCCTGCTGAATCCTATCCCTAATAAGATGTTTAATTTGTTCACCGGAGTGGCGTAAAACCTTTTCAATACCAACTGTTCCCGAAGGTTAAAGAAGGTAAATGCTATGCCAAAAAGTGTGGAGAATAATAAGGAGAATCCAATCTGCCCAGGCAGAACAAAGTCTATTGTCTTGTATTCACGCACATTGTAAATGTCTTGTTTGATAGTAACTAATGTTGCTTTATTGCCATTCATTCTCTTTTCCAGTTTATCCGAAAGGTTCTCTAACAAAGGGATTAATTGAATAATATCCAAGCTGCTTGCAGAGGTAGATTTGATGGTTAAATCGAAATGGGGAAAGGGCTTTTGGTTACTAGAATCCAATGAAATACTTTTCTGAATATTCAATATTCCCGATAGTGTCCCTTTCTCCAACTCTTTTCGCATCTCTATTGTATCCGGAAAACTCTTTATAACAATGAAAGGTTGGCTGGTAATTGTCTTGTATAAAATGTTGGTCGTATCACAAGTGGGGGAGAGGGCAAGGTTGAAACGGGTAAGACTATTGCCACTGAACGCACCAAATATGAAGACAAATACCAACGGGAATATTAAACTGAAAACGAAAGACTGAGGATTTTTTAGGCTAGCAAGGAAACTTGCTTTTGTAATTGCCCCCAACGCTTTTGACTGATTATACTTATTACCCATAATGCTTGTTGTGCTGCAAATCTATTTGATAAAGGACAATGTTGGTTTAAGAAAGATTAAAACCTCGGGTAAAATCTATTAGTTTTGACCGCAATGCAAACAGCGTATCTCCTTCTCGGCAGCAATTTGGGCAATAGACTTTCTTATCTCGATCAAACAAAAGAACTTATTGGCAAGCATTGCGGCAATATCAGTCTTCAATCAAGTGTTTACGAAACAGCCGCTTGGGGAATCACTGCGCAACCTTCGTTTTACAATCAGGTTATTGTTTTGCAAACAACGCTTTTACCCGAAACACTCATGCAGAAATTACTGGACATTGAAGAAAGCATGGGGCGTATCCGCACTGTAAAATATGGCCCCCGCACCATCGACATCGACATACAATTAATAGATAACCTTACTAATAATACCCCGCTACTGATACTGCCCCATCCTTTTTTGCAAGAACGCAGGTTTGCCTTGCTGCCTCTTTCCGAAGTTGCACCACAGTTGATGCATCCTATCTTACATAAAACCATGCTCGATTTATTAAATGAATGCACTGATGAATTGGAAGTAAAAAAAGTGCTCCTTCATTAATCAGTGCCATTCTCTTGGTTCATTAATCCCGTATCCGAGACCTCGGATGCGACAAAAGAGGTCTCGGTAGCGACATCCGAGACCTCGGATACGACAAAAGAGGTCTCGGTTGCGGCATCCGAGACCTCGGATACGACAAAAGAGGTCTCGGTAGCGGCATCCGAGACCTAGGATGTGACAAAAGAGGTCTCGGTAGCAGCATCCGAGACCTCGGAAATGGCAATTAAATTAAAAAATACTTCCTTTCCTCCCACCAACTGTGTATAAAAATCCTTTGCTGCTAATTCGTGCCAACTACCTTTGGCTTTCATGAAGTATAACTTAATAACGGTAGAGGGAAATATTGGGGTGGGGAAAACAACGCTTACACACCTGTTGGCAGAACATTTTAATGCAAGAATTATTCTGGAAGAATTTGCTGACAACCCTTTTCTTACTAAGTTTTATGAGAATCCCAAACAATTTGCTTTTCCGGTGGAGCTGTTTTTTATGGCAGAACGCTATAAGCAAATGAGGGAAATGTTGCATACAAAAGATCTGTTTCAGAGCGTTACCGTATCTGATTATCTGTTTACCAAGTGTTTGTTATTTGCCAAAGTAACACTACCCGAAGAAGAATACAGGCTTTACCATCGGCTGTTTGATATTTTGGAACAACAGATAACCTACCCCGAAGTGTTAATTTATTTGTATGCACCTATCAAGAAACTTCAGGCAAACATCAAAAAAAGAAATAGGGAATACGAACAGAACATACCCGATGATTACCTTTTTCAGCTTCAGGAAACCTATACCAGTTACATTAAGCAACGCAACATAAAAACGATTTTTATTGATGCTTCCAATGCAGACTTTTTGGGTAATCCTGCACATCTGCAAGTGGTATTTGATGCTTTGGATATGGATTTGGAAGGTGGTCAACACTATTTTACGTTACCTAAGGATTAACCACAAGGAACACAAAGGAACACAAGGGTTAGAATCATTGTGTGCTTTGTGTCTTTACTTTGCGGCCTTAGTGGTTAAAACAATTTTATAAAACAGAGGGTATGAGAAAGTTGAGCATGGATGAGTTGGGGCGTAGGAGCGTGGAAGAATTTAAACAGGCCGATAAAAACAAGATTGTAGTTGTGTTGGATAATATCCGCAGTATGCACAATGTAGGCAGCGTTTTCCGCACTTCTGATGCCTTTTTAATAGAAGCAATCTGCCTTTGCGGCTATACACCACAACCTCCTCATAGGGATATTCATAAAACGGCCTTGGGTGCCACGGAATCTGTAGATTGGCTCTATTATGAATCTGCAAAGGCGGCCGTTGAGGAGTTGAAAGCGAGGGATTATAAGATATATGCCGTGGAGCAAACCGAAGGAAGTATCTCTTTGGAGAAATTTAATTGGCAACCTTCTGAAAAGCTGGCCGTTATAATGGGTAATGAGGTGGAAGGGGTTGATGCAGATTTATTACCACTTTGTGATGGATGTATAGAGATTCCACAGTTGGGCATGAAACATTCCTTAAACATCAGTGTGGCGGCGGGCATTGTTTTATGGAAATTATGCGAGCCGCGGTTTGCATCAATGATAAAATAATTTGAATGAAAGAAATGATTGAGGTCGTTTTAGTATTTGAATATCACAATGATTAAATGATTTGAATAAACGAAATGAGTACAGTAAGAAATTATCTTTCCTTAGTAAAGTTTTCCCATACCATATTTGCAATGCCCTTTGCGATGATTGGCTTTGTATTAGGTTTAACAAACTATGAATATTACCGAATATTCTCTCCAGCTACACGCAATTTTATTGATGGATTTCCGAAGGATTTCTTTATAGGTTATCCAAAGTCATTAGCTGAGGCTGTAGTAAGGTTTGTCTTGGTTATTGTTTGCATGGTCACTGCCCGAAGTGCGGCCATGGCTTTTAACAGATACCTCGACAGGCACTTTGATGCAAAGAATCCCCGCACGGCCAACAGAGAAATTCCTGCAGGTATTGTTTCTGCACAGAACGCGCTTTACTTTATTATTGGTTCATGCGTTTTGTTTGTAATTGCTACCTATTTCATCAATCGTTTGTGTTTTTTTCTGAGTCCGATTGCATTGTTTGTCATCCTGTTTTACAGTTACACCAAACGGTTTACGTATTTATGCCATCTTGTTTTAGGATTAGGGCTTTCTCTAGCGCCAATAGGGGCGTATCTGGCTGTTACGGGTAATTTTGATTTGTTGCCCATCCTCTTTTCGTTAGCTGTTGTGTTTTGGGTAAGTGGATTTGATATTATATATGCCTTGAATGATATTGCTTTCGATCAGTCGCAACAATTGTATTCCATTCCAGCGGTTGTGGGTACAAAAAATGGCTTAAGGGTTAGTAAGTTATTGCATTTTATCAGTGCATTTTGTGTATTGGCAGCGGGTTATTTCGGGGGCTTCCATTGGTTGTATTGGTTGGGCGTATTAGTTTTCGTTGGTATGCTTATCTATCAGCATAGCATCGTAAAACCAAATGATTTAAGCAAGGTAAACATTGCATTCATGACTGCCAATGGTATTGCAAGTGTAGTATTTGGTTTATTTGTGATAGCAGATCTTTTAGTTAATTAAAGTTGTACGTTATAAGTTCTACGTTGTACGTAAAACTTATAACGTACAACTCAATATTTTCTTATGTCTCGAATATTATGCATTGACTACGGTGGAAAAAGAACGGGGCTTGCCGTAACTGATCCAATGAAGATTATTGCTACCGCTTTGGCTACCATAGAAAGTAAGGATTTGATTACTTACCTCAAACAATACATGGCTAAAGAGCCGGTGGAATTGATATTGATAGGAATGCCCCTCAATTTGGATGGTACACCCACACATGGAACGCCTTTGGTGATAGCTGCCATCAAGCAATTAGAAAAGAACTTTCCAGCGATCCCGATAAAGACTGTGGATGAGCGTTACTCATCCAAACTTGCCTCTCGTGCAATGGTAGAAATGGGTATGAAGAAGAAAGACAGGCAAGTAAAAGGAAACATTGATCAAGTTGCAGCTACGATGCTTTTGCAAGAATACCTTAGTAATTTGTAAAGGATAATAAATCCCTTCATTCACTTAGCAAGCGGGAAGCAATGAAACATTTAGGATAAAAAAAATGTTACTTCCAATAAAGGAAGTAACAAATTAAATTATAACTCAGAAAATAGCGTTCTATCCAAACTATTTCAAATCATCACCACTAAAAGAGAACGGTAATAAGTTGGTTGATTTATTAATCACAAAAACTTTTCCTTCCATACCACTTAATAACAGTCTTATTGGTTGATGCACACGTCCTTCATACTCTTGTAATGCCTGTCTGCACATACCACAAGGACTTAGTGGACGGTTACTTTCTCCATTTAGGTTATTATAACTGATAGCCATGCTAAGAATGGGTTCATTGGGAAACAACTGACCAACGGATGCCAATAATGCCCTCTCGGCACACACACCTACCGGATAACTGGCGTTTTCCTGGTTACTTCCCTTGATAAATTCTCCTGAATTCAGCACTGCATAAGCCCCCACCAAGAAGTTGGAATAAGGTGCATAAGCAATCTCTGTTGCTTTGCGCGCCTCCTCTATCAAATGAGCGTCTGCGGCAGACAAATCATCAATAGAATCATATTCTTCGTAATCAAAAGTGTATTTTTTTGTAGATGATGCCATAATGGGTTGACTTAAATTATTAATTGATTGCTTTAAATATACGTTTCCAACGGGGGCCATCGTTCCAGCTAAACCAAATAAGGGAAGCCTTGCCCACAATGTGCGTTTCTGGTACAAAACCCCAGTAACGGCTGTCCTGACTACGATGCCTATTGTCTCCCATCATCCAATAATAGTTATATTTCGGGGTATAGGTGGTTGTTTCTTTTCCGTTGATGATGAATTTGCCATTTGCCTCGTCAAGGGTATTGCTTTCATAAGTAGAAATCAGTCTTCTGTAGAAAGAAATATTCTGTGGCGTAAGTGTAATGGCATCACCCTTCTTCGGAATGGAGATTGGACCGTAATTATCCCTGTTCCATTTGTTGTAAGTAGTATCAAAAGGGAACATATCGGGGCTTACACCGTCATCAACAATAGGAACGATAGACTTTACAATCGGCAACACCTTTACCTTGTTATAATTATCAAGCGTTAGGTTTAGTTTGCAAACCTTACCCGTATTATCCTGCTCTTCGTAGTCGTCATCTTTGTTATAACGAACATTGTGTTCCTCATCCAACACCAATTTAATCCCCAATTCATTCTCCAAATAATCGGTTGTAAAGCCCGTGCTAAGGTTTAGCATATAATCAGTTTGCGCAGCCTCTGGTTTGTAACCAATTTCATTATTTATATATAATATCCCTTTCTTTACCTGCAAAACATCGCCACCAACAGCCACACAACGCTTGATATAGTTATCTGTCTTATCAAAAGGGTGAACCAATATCGGGAATTCTGACATCAACGCTTCACGGTTTCCTTTATAAACATTTCTTAGTACATCATAATAAGGCTGCTTGCTACCATAATCGGGCAAATTGATAATGGTATCGCCCGCAGGGAAATTAAACACCACCACATCGTTCCTTTTTACCTCCTGAAAACCTGGCAAACGCTTATACGGCAGTTGTATTTGCTTAATATATGATGGCGTTGTAATAGAACCCGGCATTGTATTGTGCACAAAAGGAAAAGAAACTGGCGTGATGGGGATACGTGGACCATAGCTCATCTTGCTCACAAACAAAAAGTCGTTAATCAATAGTGTACGCTCCATACTTCCTGTTGGAATAACATAAGCCTCAAAAACAAACGTTCGGATAAGCGTTGCAGCAACCACTGCAAATACACCCGCATCAATCCATTCCCTCGATTGTGGCTTTCTATACTTTGCCACAGCCTCGCTTCCGTACCATTTGTCTGTCTTGTTAAATCCAAGGTATGGAAAGTATATAAAAGGGAAAAGGGTAGCCAATGTATGATCCAATAAGCTAAACCTTTTGAAATGCATGACAAAAATGATGGTAATCCAGATGGTGATGAACTGCCCGGCAATAGGAATGAGTTGCAACCAGAACCAGAACTTCTTGATGTCGCACTTTTCTACGATAAGCCATGTATTATAAAAAGGAACAAAAGCCAATATAGGGTTTATTCCAGCCTTTTTAAACATCCCGTACATCCCCACATGCCAACCAATAACCCCAATGATAAACAGAAATAAACCCATAGTGATTTTTTATGAGAAACAAAAGTAAAGGTATAAGGCATTGCTAAATGCTTTTGTCTTATGTAAGTAGGCTCAGATTAGTTAAATTAATGCAAAACAAGTTTTTATAATTTGATGGAAGGTATTGTAGCAGCTCCCTACCTCACCAAAACACAAGTACCCTTTCCGTGCTTTCTCAAGCCACTATTTACTGTATAATCCACATGCCAAATGTAAGTTCCGCTGTCTTGCAGCACACCATTTATCCGGCCATCCCAACCATCATAAACATTATTACTCTCAAATAGTAAATTGCCGTATCTATTATATACCTGAAACGAAATAGCCGTAATAGTTGCCGCACCGCCATAAGGTTTTAGCAGGTTATTCCCTTTTTGGCTCAATGGGGCAAAGCCTGTGGGTACATAAAGTGTATCGCAACTGCCATCGTTTATCAGTTGCAATGCAATGTTGGCAATACTATCCACCAAACAACTTTCGGTATTATAGATATATACTTTATATGTTCCCTCGCCCAAATTATTAACCTTAAAAGGGATAGTATAGGTGCTATCACCCCAAATAAAATGATAAGGGCTTTCAGTACCAGTGGCACTAACGGCAATGCTACCCGAAAAAGGGTAAAAACACGTGGGCGATTTGGTAATGGTATCCTTACTATTCAACGGAACGCCAAATACCTGAATTGTTTTTACACTACTATCCCCCCCGCAC
>JANYEU010000211.1 GCA_025362915.1 Chitinophagaceae bacterium
AACAGGAATAAAACAAAGGGTGAAAACAAGAAGCAGTATTAAAAAACAAAGCTGTATTCTTGCATAAGTAATAACCCAAATTACAGTAAACAAATATTAAAATTAACACCAAAAGCTGTCAAGTAATTTCAGGAGGGGTCAGGTTGTCGATACCCGTGCCATGGGTAGTCACATAAATGTCATCGGTTGTCGATACCCGTGCCATGGGTAGTCATATAAATGCCATCGGTTGTCGATACCCGTGCCATCGGTAGTCATATAAATGCCATCGGTTGTCGATACCCGTGCCATCGGTAGTCATATAAATGTCATCGGTTGTCGATACCCGTGTTTCTGTAACCGATAAAAAAAACTAAACTGGCGGTTGAAAAGAAGATTGTGCAGGATAAACCGTGCCTGTGTAGAGAGAAAGAAGGTGAGAGACAACTTCGGCATGTGCAATAAGCCTTGCGTTGTGAAACAGTGTTTGGTAACACTTTCTATATAACTGATTTGCGGCAAGCATCGTCGTTATTTTTTAATTCGGATGTAACCCACAGCTTATTTGTTTAGCAATAACAAAATACTTTTATCAAAACATCGTTTCAGACGCAAAAGAGTTATGCACAGTAATCTTTTGGGGATGTTTTGGAGGGATTAGGGGATGAATACGAAAGATTCTTTTTCGTAGGCAAAGCTAGATGCAATATTTTCGGCGTTAAACTAAACAAAAAACAATGAAAACTTCAAACGGTATTTTAATCAGCCAAGCAAAAGAATCCTTGAAAGGTAAATGGGGGCTGGCAATTGGCGGGTATAAAAAGTAGCAGTTGAAACAGAAGAATAGTGAGTGACCATTACCGTGTTTAACCGATGAATCTACGCTTTACTGATTTGGCGCGAAGTGTTACTGTCATACCGAATGTCTCATCAGGTAAGCCTGAAAAAAATGGGATGACGTTGCCAATCACTCCGAAAATCAACCTGATTGTCACATTGAGCTTGTCGAAATGCAAGCAGTCTAAACATGTCATCCCGCTTTCGACAGGCTGCTAATGACAAGTATTACAATTGTTTGAAAATCAAAAGAGATAATTCAGCCTGTTTGCCCTTCGACAGGCTCAGGGAGACAATCAGGTTGATTTTCGAAGGGAACTATTTGTCATTTTCAACAAACTTGAGAACCCCTAATTAATGCCTCAAGCTGACAAGCTAATTTTCGATGTGTACAACCCTAGAGTTGATGGATGTCATTGTAAGGAATCTCACCGAAAATAAAAAACACTTACATAGTGTAGAGATTCCTGCGGAATGACAAGTAGTGAGGCCCTACTATCAATATAATTGATAGTTTAACCCAACTTTTGTACTGCATCGGGCAAAATGGACATTTCTTAATACACAATACCAATATCTTCGCAGCAATGGGGAAATTTGCACATGATACCGTAACGCCACTAAAAAACAGTAGCCTTAGCAAAAAGGAACAGGTGGCGGATATGTTTGACAGTATCGCTTTCCGCTACGATTTTCTGAACAGGTTTTTGAGTGCAGGCATTGATATATGGTGGCGTAAGAAAGCCATCAAGCAATTGGCAGACCTTCATCCTAAAAAGGTATTGGACGTTGCTACCGGTACAGCCGACGTGGCTTTGATGACGTATGATGCACTAAAACCAGACAATATAATAGGCATAGACATTAGCGAAGGAATGTTGGATTTTGGCAGAAAAAAAATAGCGGCACGTGGATTGGAAAACAAGATACAACTGCTTACTGGCGATAGCGAAAACATTGGCTTTGCAGACAATAGCTTTGATGCGGTAACGGTTTCCTTTGGCGTGCGCAACTTTCAGAACCTTTCAAAAGGACTGGAAGAAATGAAAAGGGTACTGAAACCAGGCGGAAAATTGGTGGTGCTGGAATTTTCAAAACCGAAAGAATCCCTATTTAAAGGTTTCTATAATTTATATATGAACCACATTGCGCCAGGTTTTGGCAAAATGTTTGCGAAAAATAAGGACGCCTATCAATACCTGAATGATAGCGTACAAGCTTTTCCAGAAGGGACACTTTTTTTGGCTATCATGCAAGAAGCTGGATTTAAACAAACTTATTTACACTCATTAACATTTGGAATATGCACCATTTACTGCGGAATAAAATAAAATCTATCGTTCTTATGGCAACTTGTTTTGCTTTTCTGGCTACAGCAAAGGCGCAAGACAAAGAGATTTACCGCCCAGAGGATAATGAAGTGCCATACTATTTTGGCATCACCTTAGGCTATAACTCTACTTATCTGCACCCCACCATGTCTGGTAAATTTCTGAACGACGACAGCGTTTTGGTGGCCAGACCTGGTTCTGGAGGCGGTATTACCCTTGGCTTTTTGGGCACACTGCGATTGAGCGATCACTTTCAATTCCGTATCAATCCGCAGTTAATTATTGGAGGGGGAAGAACCTTTACCTACACCCTTAACGATTCGCTTAGGGCTTTGGGCGAGCCGGTAATTGTTACCAAAACATTGCCCTCCACACTTATTAGTTTACCTATACAGATTAAGTTTAACTCTGACAGGATAGATAATTTCCGTTTTTATGTGTTGGGTGGGGTTAGGTTTGACAAAGACCTTAGCAGTAATTCTGCAGCCAGAAATATGGAAGGGCTATTAAGATTAAAGCCCAATAATTTTGCTTTGGAAACAGGTGTGGGATTCAATTTCTATTTTCCTTTTGTAACAATTTCTCCCGAAATCAAGTTCAGTTATGGACTCACTGACCTTAACCAAAAGGATCCTAATTTAAAATATTCTGCCGTGTTTGATAAAATACAATCAAGGATGATTAGTTTCTCCCTGAATTTTGAGTAACCAAATGAAGTTATACGGAGTACATTTCAGGTTAACATACCAAAATGTCTCAC
This sequence comes from Chitinophagaceae bacterium, assembly GCA_025362915.1. GTDB lineage: Bacteria > Bacteroidota > Bacteroidia > Chitinophagales > Chitinophagaceae > Parasediminibacterium. The sequence continues at coordinate 2,908 of JANYEU010000211.1, forward strand.
AACGTATAATCTCCCAATGATTTTAATTTGAGTGCGACCGTTCTTCTTATAACGCCCCCTTTTACGCAGTTAAATACGCCTTATCCTGCAACGGCTTATTTAAAAGGGTTTCTCAATACAAAAAACATTTCTTCCTTTCAAGCCGATTTAGGCATCGAAACAACATTGGCTTTGTTTTGCAAAGAAGGCTTACAACAGATGTTCGATACGGCTGCAAAAGATACAATTGGCAAGGAAATAACTGCCAATGCTGCAAGAATACTGTCACTGCGTAATGATTATACCAATACCATTAACGATATTGTCTTTTTTCTGCAAGGCAATAATCCTACACTCGCACACCTTATTTGCAAAAGGGATTTCCTGCCGGAAGCTTCCCGATTCGCACAGCTGGATGATTTAAAATGGGCTTTCGGTGCCATGGGTACGCAGGATAAGGCCAAGCATATTGCCACGATGTATCTGGAAGATTTATCAGACTTTATTACTGAATGTATTGATGCGCATTTTGGATTCAGCCGTTATGCGGAACGTTTGGGTAGATCGGCCAATAGTTTTGATGAATTATACACTGCCCTAAAGCAACCGTTTACTTATATAGATGGCGTTCTCATCAATATTCTAGCTAAAAGAATGGAAGAAGTGCAGCCAAAATTGGTAGCATTGTCTGTTCCTTTTCCTGGCAATCTATATACTTCCTTACGCTGTGCGCAATGGATTAAAGCAAACTATCCCAGCGTGAAAGTGGCAATGGGCGGGGGCTTTGCCAATACAGAATTGCGTTCTCTTTCCGATGCACGTGTGTTTGAATTCTACGATTTTATCACACTGGATGATGGTGAAGCACCAATAGAGAACCTAATTGCTTTTATTGAAGAAAAGTCTGCTGTTGAATCATTGAAAAGGACGTTTACCTTGGTTAATGGGAAGGTTACTTACTTTGACAACAAAGCTTATGCAGACTATAAACAAGGGCAGGTAGGCACGCCCGATTACAGTGATTTATTGCTCGATAAATATATTTCTGCCATAGAAATTGCCAACCCAATGCACAGCCTTTGGAGCGATGGACGCTGGAACAAGCTAACCATGGCACACGGTTGCTATTGGGGCAAATGTACTTTCTGCGACATTTCATTGGATTATATTCAACGTTATGAGCCCATCAATGCACAGCTTTTGTGCGATAGGATGGAGGAAATTATTGCACAAACAGATCAGACTGGATTTCACTTTGTTGATGAAGCTGCTCCCCCATCTCTGATGCGGGCATTGGCAATAGAAATAGTAAGACGCAAGCTGGTTGTGAGCTGGTGGACAAATATCCGCTTTGAAAAAAGCTTCACCCTCGATTTATGTTTATTGCTAAAAGCATCTGGTTGCATAGCTGTTTCTGGAGGATTGGAAGTGGCATCTGATAGGTTACTCGAACTTATTCAGAAAGGTGTTACAGTTTCGCAGGTGGCAAAGGTGAATAGAAACTTTACCGAAGCGGGCATTATGGTGCACGCCTATCTAATGTATGGATACCCTACCCAAACCATTCAGGAAACAGTAGATTCGTTAGAAATGGTTCGGCAAATGTTTAAGGCAGGTGTGTTGCAATCTGCTTTCTGGCACCAGTTTGCACTCACCGCACACAGTCCGATAGGGATGAATCCAACTAAATATGGCGTGCTAATAGAACAGGAAAAGCTAGGATCCTTTGCCAATAATGATGTGGTATTTACAGACAAAACAGGCATTGATCATGATGCTTTTGGTTTCGGTCTAAAGAAATCCTTATTTAATTATATGCACAGCCTTTGCTTGGATGAGTCATTACAATCATGGTTTGAATTCAAGATTCCCAAGACAAAGATTCTTCCCGATTTTATTACCAATGCCTTATTAGAATTAGAAGCAGCAGCCGACAAACCCAGTAGTAAAGTAATATGGTTGGGTAATGCACCATTGGTAGAAGCATTTATCAAGTCGAAAAAAGGAAACCAATGGACAATGGCTTCATTAACCTTTCAATCAAAAAAAGAGAGCTTTAATATAAAAGTTAGTGAACAGGAAGGTGAATGGGTGGCTAATATCCTTCAAAAAGTATCAGTCAACAATTTAAAAACCTACACACTGCAAGAAGTGAAAAGCGATTACGAATCGGCTGGCTTGGAAGACTTTGAACTATTCTGGGATAATAAACCAATCAATACCATGAATAAGGTTGGGCTGCTTAGGTTGTAATCATAGAGTTTTACTGCCTATATCTTAGGTGTATTACCTAATAATCACTTTCTTGGTATCCTGCACATCCAATCCCAATGCCTTCAAATAATAAACACCCGCTGCTAGCTTGCCATGTTCGTTTAGGTTTAGTGTCAGCGTGCTAAAGCCTTTTATTACAGCTATCTTTTTTAGGGAAAGAAGCCTTCCCTCTACAGTGGTAAGGTAAAAATGGATGTCTTTATTCTCTTTTAAAGAGAGATTTATTTTCAATAAACCATCGCTAGGATTAGGCACTATCGCCCAGTTTTCAGTAGACAGAATTGGCTGTGTAATAGGCAAATCATTAATGGCCGAAAGCTCCATCCCGTGCTTTTGATAGTTGGCATCCCAAGCTTCAATCGGGGTGATGTCGTCAGTAATTGATAGACTATCATTTCCCCCATTTTCTTTTTGGGTAAATAGCAAATCCATCAATTTTGTACTATCCATCAGCGTACGGGAAAGTATTGTTTTATCATTCCATAAAAAAGTAATCCTGCCGTTCTCTTTGTGCGTAGTATTATATTCAATGCCAAGTGTATTATTCTCCACTCCTACCAATTGCAGATTTTTACTATTATAATTCAAAGTAAACTGAAAGCCAATTATGTTTTTAAAATCTTTCACTTTCAGAGGTATCCTTACTTCAGTTTGATTGCCTTTTATAGTTGATATTGTAGGATAATAAAGCTGAATAGGTTTGTTAGGTTTATTATCAATTCCTGCAATGGTAGATTTCCAATCGTAGTTTACATCTCCCAACTTAACACCAATAAAAGTTTGTTTTGGCTGATTAGACAAAAGGTTATTGAACGAAATACTGTCTTTGTAAGGAAAAGGATTGGTTGCAATAGGGAATTTGTATGCACTATCTACAAATGCCCACAACCTAGTGCCTGTAAAAGTGGTATCCAATCCTAAAATCAACCGCTTCATATAAAAAACATCGGTTAAAGAGACACTGCCATCATTATTTACATCCGCAGCTATTATTTTATACGGGCTACCCAACAATTGTTTGCCCAATATATGCGCCTGCACCAAGTAAACATCTATTATAGATACGCCATTTGTCTTGAAAGAATCATTATTTTTAGATGGTTTTAAGGTATAATTTGCATTAGATGATACTGTGAAACTATATTTATTGGTAAATAAGGACTTAGCGCCATTCAATCCCACAAAGACCTTTGGTATGCCAGTTCCACTAGGCGTAATAAGATTTCCACTGATGGATAGCGAGGTAATCACCTTCTCAATAATCTTATTTGACAGAGTTGTGGCAAATGTTACACAAGCAACATTGCTGGTTAGTTGGCAAGTGATGGTGTCATTATTAGATAATGTTGTGGTGGTATAGGTTGCTGCGGTTGCCCCATTGATGTTTACGCTATTTTTCTTCCATTGATACGTAGGTGTGGTGCCTCCATTTGTAGGAGTGGCAGTAAATAGTACATTGTCACCCTTATTAATAGTGGTTTTGGTAGCAGCAATCGATACAGACGGCGTAACAGGAGCTGTTATGGTAATTGTTGCCACTTTATAGAGGCTATCCCAACCCTGAACTGCTTTCAATGTATCGTTTACTACAGTGGAGGAAAGGTATGTTTTGCCATTATAAACAATACTCTTACAGCCAGAAAGTGCTAGAGTGATTATTTTGGGCACAACAGGATTTACTTTTATAAATATGTAATTATTAAAAATGCCATTATTGGCAACCAATGTCCAATTGCCACCTGTAGTTCTATAATAAATAGCTACTTCGTAAGTGCCAGGCAGCATGGTTGTCAACCCTAAGGTTGAAAATTTAAGGCTTTTGGTAGATATTCCAGACTTTAATGTTGTATTTGAAATGGTTTGTATAAAATCAACAAAATTATTTGAGGCATCAAATACGGCTGCACTATAATCGCCTGCAAAATTGGTTGTCCCTACATTTATCAAGTTGGCAGTAACGCTAAAGACACTATCAAAAGGAATAGTGGCTGATGAAAGTGTAAGGGTGGAGTTGAGACCAATACCATATAAGGTGCCTGCATTTGGCTGAATTCCAATTATGGCAAACTGAGTATTATTATAACCACCAGCGCCACCACCAATCCCAATACTTTTAGGGTTTAAGGAATCCATCTGATAGTAGCCGTTGTTGGAACCTCCCCATCCCCAATTTATATGCAAATAGTTATTATTATCATATCCATCAGCAATAAAAGAATGCCCTCCCCCACTGCCAGTACCCCTATATATAACCGGTCTGCCAGCTTTCAATTCTTTTTCTATGGTATCAATCCATTTTGCAGACGTAAAACTGCTTCGCTGTATTGCCTGCAAATTATTATCGTATCCAAAATAAGCCTGCAAAGCATAATCTGCACTATTATAATAAAGTCCCCCGGTGGTGTAAGCAACACTGTTGGTTGTAGTATAATCCATATTCACACTTACGCCACACTGATACATCAACGTAGCAATTGCTTTGGTTTGATTGGCGGTAGAAGTTGCAAGAAGGGCATTGGGCATAGAATCCCACAGATAAGTTGTGCCACCAAAGTTTGCAGTCAGCAAACCAAACTGTGGATTTGATTTTGGTATATATGAGCGTGTGCCAATCCCTTTTGCAGGATATTTCCAGTATTTCATTATCTGCGCCATCACAGTAGCCACACAACCAGTAACTGTCTGACCTTTTGTTGCATCAATAGGACATTGGGTATTGTAATAAGGCGATTGGTTCCAAGTTGTTTTCAGTAAGGGAGAAACTACTGCTATACCAAAGGTTGATAGTCCAAATAGTTCTTTAGTAGGTTTGGCGCGAGGCTTCAATAACTCCTTCCAGCTAGTATCTATTTCTTTACTATTTTTTACTGCGTAATTGATTTCACTTTTGTATCCATCCATCCATTCAGTAAATTGGATGGGTATGTTGGTATTGTCAAAATTTATCTCATCAGAGTAGCCAAGTATAGGTTTTACACTATTATCGGCTGCAACTATTACAAATCCCTTTGTGCCTATCGTGTTAAATACATAAAACAAAGCCTTTTGCGAGATACTATCTATTGCTGTGTATGATAAGCTAAGGTTATCAATATTTGTATGTTGGGAAAAATTGGTTTTATATAAAAGAAAGTTCCTACCAACCAGTTTAGCAGTGGAATCATCTACTGGGTTGGCAAATGTGCCAGTGAACAAACCGAACAGCGTATAGAGTACAATTAGTTTTTTCACTTTGTTAAAATTAAAATCGGTTGTAAAGTAATACAATTCTTGCACTACTAAAATTTAAATGATAGAATGGCTTCTGCAGTATTTAGTTTCTTTTCTCTTATAGCATGATCAAGGATTTTGAAATGATGGATAATGCTGCCTTAAACAACAAAGAATCCTGTAAAATGAGGCCCCGTATCTGTAAACTATATATTTTAGCCGCCAAATTGTAAAAGATATGAAAAAAGTATTAATGGTTTTATTGGGAAGTGTTCTATTATCTACTGCCTCCAATGCGCAATCACTTATCGATCAGGCGAAAGCAAAGGCAAATGCAGCTGATGCAAAAGCAAAAGTAACTGCCGACCAAACCAAAGCAGCAGGTAAACAAGCAGAAATGGATGCAAGTGCTGCTGCCGCAAAGGCGAAAGCAAAAGAAGCAACTGCAAAAGCTAGCGTTACTGATACCAAACTAAAAGCAACAGCTGAAGCCAACCAGACTAAATCTGTTGGAAAACAAACTGTAGAAAATGCTAAAACTGCCGCAGGAACAGGTGCAGCCAAATTAAAAAAAGATGGCACTCCAGCTATGCGCTTTAAAGAGAATAAGGGTAAACTAAAGCTCAAGTCCGACATTGCCGCCAAGAAAGTAACAAAAGATATAAAAGCTTAATTGTAATTTAATATAAAAAAATACAACAAGGACGGGATTGCAAGAAAGAGAGGCAGCTAGGAAGATAAAACTTATTAGTTCATATAGATTTACGTTCAATCATGTATAATGCACAGAAACTAACATGAATTAACGCTCTTTCATGTTAGTTGAAATAGATTATACATGAAATGAAACTATTCAGTGTTAATACAAGCCACATTTACTATTATTTGCTGTAAATATGTGTGGGTTATTCCTGATGTATTTACAAAGCGGGAGGTTGAACTAGTAATGATAGGGATTTTAATCCCGTTAAAGCATAAAGAATCAGCGGTTCTTTATTATTGGCAGTTCGGGATGCGTTTCACTTAACATCACGAAAACAACTTTATCCACGTCCAATAAATCAATAGAAATTAATATTCTGTTTTCAGTTACTTTTGCCGCCGAAATACAGGCTTACTGTCCTACAATTTATCTAGTAGGGCTACAAAAACAAGAAATAGTATACAATGGGAGCTCAATTAAAAGAAGTACGTAACAGGATTAAGAGTGTTCAGAGTACGCAACAGATTACCAAGGCGATGAAGATGGTAAGTGCGGCAAAACTTCGTAAGGCACAGGATGCTATTATACAAATGAGGCCTTACGCCCAAAAGTTGCAAGAGATGTTGAGCAACATAGTGAGCAATTCTGATGGTAATACCGAAATAAAACTGGCTGAAGCTAGAGAGGTAGAAAAGGTTTTACTAATAGTGATAACCAGCGATAGGGGATTGTGTGGTGCATACAATGCCAATGTGGTAAAGATGGCAAAAGCTACAATTGAAGAAAAATATAGTACTCAGTTTGCAAAGGGTAATGTTACCGTGTGGAACATTGGTAAAAAAGGGTGGGAAAGTTTGACCAAGTCTGGCTTTAATACAGATGCCACCTTTAAGGATATTTATCTGCAATTGAAATTTGAAAACGTACAAGCTGCTGCAGTAGCTGCCATGAAAGCGTTTGAAAACAAAGAGTTTGATGCGGTGGAATTGATATACAGTGAATTTAAGAATGCTGCCACCCAAGAGTTTAAGGCAGAACAGTTTTTGCCAATACCCAAGGTAACAAGCAAGGCTGGCGCTGCTAAGGCGGACTTTATATTTGAGCCTGCACAGGATGTATTGATTGCAGAACTGATGCCTAAGATATTAAATACACAATTATATAAAGCCGTATTGGATGGCAATGCTAGCGAACACGGTGCAAGGATGACGGCAATGGATAAGGCGAGCGAAAATGCAAACGAATTATTGAAGAGCCTGAAACTAAGCTACAACAGGGCAAGGCAAGCGGCCATCACTACCGAATTGACAGAAATTGTGAGCGGTGCAGCAGCATTGGAAGGGTAGAACCCCTATCCCCTAAAGGGGGAAATGGACAAGTGGTAAGGGCTGTCTCTTAGCTAAATTTTCTTTTTTGGTTATACCCCTTTAGGGGATAGGGGCATGGAATTAAGCGAAATAATACCACATATTGAAGTACTCATCTTTGCAAGCGACAAGCCACTGACGGCATTGGAGATTGTAGAATTGATAAACAATGAATTTGGTTTTATGGAACAAAGGGTATCCCTGGAACAGGTGGAGACCTGTATTGCCGGCATAAAGGAGAAATACCAATCGGAATTCTATCCTTTTGAAGTGAAAGAAAGCGGTGGCGGATTACAGTTCCTTACCAAACCCCTCTTCTACAAAACAGTTGCCCAATTAAATGGTGATAAGTTCCTGAAACGATTATCGAATGCGGCACTGGAAACCCTTGCCATCATTGCTTATAAACAACCCATCACCAAAGGGGAAGTGGAAAGCATACGTGGGGTAAATAGCGATTACAGTGTTCAGAAACTATTGGAAAAAGAACTGATACTGATAGCCGGACGTAATGAAAAGATGCCAGGACATCCGCTTTTATATACCACTTCCAAGAACTTTATGGATTACTTCGGCATCAACTCTGCCGATGATTTGCCTAAAATAAGAGAAGTATTGGCCGAGCAATTTACACAAGGCACCATCGTAATGCCTGAAGACTTCGCCTCTGGAATAGAAACTTTTGATGAGGATGGAACCCCATCAAACATTGTAGTAAATAAGGATGGAGCACTTGATATTACAGATTAGACCTGACAGGTTTCAAAAACCTGTCAGGTCTAGAAACCATCACCCCAAACATACATTTCCCTACAATTATTTATAGAAGAATGACTTTATCTAATCAACAGCTTAACAGTATTGCGCAACAGTTTGGTACGCCCGTATATGTTTATCACGCAGAAAAAATGGC
>JANYEU010000230.1 GCA_025362915.1 Chitinophagaceae bacterium
GGCAAATTTCTTACGGAAGTTCCTTCTATCCAATTGATGGTTCAATATTGCTTCGTATAAGTTTTGTAGCTCACGCAAAGAGAATTTATCAGGCAATAGGTTGAAGCCCAATGGATGTTCCTGAATACGTTTTTGTAACCATTTATGGCAATAGGTTAATATTTCAAAGTGATCGAAAGCCATATTTGTAAGCGATGCCACATTGTGCCAGTGAAGTTCATGGTCTATTTTCTTTAGATGATGATGCTGGATATTAATTAATGAACAATAAGCCACGGTGATAACCCTGCCGCCCGGATGGCGGGTAGGATGACTAAAGGAACGCACCTGATCGAGATATATATCATCCATGCCGGTACGTTCGCGAAGGATACGGTTTGCCGCATCATCCAGTTCTTCATTGTCTCCCATATTATCCCCCAGCAAACTCCAAAGTCCATCAAATACTGCAAGATCACTTCTTATGAGCAGTACTTTCAGTTCGTTTTCTTCAAATCCAAATACCACACAGTCCACGGTAAGGGGTACCTTGGGATAAGTTCCAACTAATTTAACTGGGTCTTGTACTAGTTGACTTTTGTAAGTCTCCTCCATAACACTGGTTTTATTTCTCATGATTTACAAGCATTATCGTTATTAATTCGCCCTAGAAGGTACGAAAATAACAAACTTTCTTGAATGTGTAAAAAATACACAATAAGTATTTTCTTTAATGCTTGCCGTTATCTTTATCCTCTAATAATAAAGGATATGGACAATAATAAGGTAATTCAGTCTTTTCAGCAAGATAGTGATCGTTTTTTGGAGAAATTAAAAGGAAATGAGGAAATTCCTGTTAATAAAATGGATTTACTCAAAAAAATACTACGCTTTCATGAACATAGATATTATATTTTAAATAATCCTCTTATTAGCGATTCTGAGTATGACCAACTATATAATGCACTAAAAAAAATAGAATCTGCCCACCCAGAATTGATTACGCCCGATTCTCCTACGCAACGTGTGGGTAGCAGTATTAATAAAAGCTTTGAAACTGTACAGCACCTTGTTCCCATGCTTAGCCTGGAGAATAGTTATAACGCTGATGATTTGATAGATTGGGATAGAAAAGCGAAAGAACAAAGCAAACTACCAGTCATCGAATACTGTATAGAACCCAAATTTGATGGTGCCAGCATATCCTTGATATACGAAAATGATTTGCTTGTTCGTGGCACCACCCGTGGCGATGGTGTGGCAGGCGAAGACATTACCAATAATATTAAACAGATACGCTCCATTCCCCTGTCTGCACCATTTAGTAAATATGGCATACAACAGATAGAGATACGTGGAGAGATTGTGATGACAAAAGCTTCTTTTACCAAGTATAATGAAAGTCTCATTGCACAAGGACTTTCGCCGTTGGCAAATCCCCGCAACGCAGCAAGTGGTAGCCTTCGCATGAAAGATCCAAAAGAAGTTGCCAAAAGAAATCTGGAAGCGTTTCTATATCATGTAAGTTTTTATCATAAGGGAGATAATGACGAACCTTTCACTACCCACTCCAACTCCTTAAACCTATTGTGGGAATTGGGTTTCCGTTCTCCACAAAAAGAAAAGCAAGTGGTACAAGGCATTGAGGAAGTGATAAAACATGTGCATGATTTTGAATTGATGCGCGATACTTTGCCTTATGAGATAGATGGAATGGTGGTTAAAGTGAATGACTTTGCCTTGCAAGATAAACTAGGCATGACAACACATCATCCCCGATGGGCAATAGCTTTTAAATTCAAGGCACGACAGGCAACTACAAAACTATTGGGTGTTGAGTTTCAGGTAGGCAGAACGGGGGCAGTAACGCCTGTGGCAAAGCTTAGCCCTGTGCAAGTGGGCGGCGTTACGGTGAGCAGCATATCGGTACATAATGAAGAGTACATCAGAGAAAAGGATTTACAGATAGGTGATACAGTATTGATAGAAAGGGCGGGGGATGTAATACCCCAGATAGTTAAAAGTCAACCAGAGCTACGGGATGGAAGTGAGGTGGCAATACAGTTTCCTAAGCAATGCCCTGTTTGTAAAAGTGAATTGTTTAAAGAGGAAGGGGAAGCCGTGTGGCGTTGCATCAATATAGAATGTGAGGCACAGGTGATGGAAAAAATCATCCATTTTGTGAGTAAGGATGCGATGGATATCAAGAGTATGGGAGAAGCCAATGTACGTAAGTTTTACGAGATGGGATTGTTGGAAGATATTCCCGGCATCTATAACATCAACTTCGAAACAGTGGGTACACTAGAAGGGTTTGGAAAAAAGAGCATTGATAACTTAACGGCAGCCATTGAGGCAAGCAAACAGCAACCTTTATATCGATTGATTTATGGATTGGGGATTCGTTTTGTAGGGGAAACAACCGCCAAGGCATTGGCAAACTCCGTAGAACACTTACTAGATTTTGCTACCAAGACAGAGGAAGACTTACAGCAACTGGATGATGTAGGTGTAAAGGTTGCCAAAAGCATCCATCACTTCTTTAGCAGCGAACAGAATATTGCAATGCTAAAAGAACTTGAAACATTGGGATTGCAATTGGTAAACACTAAGAAAGAAACGGTGGTAAGTGGTGGATTATTGAACCAGACATTCTTATTTACCGGAACCCTCAGCCAGCTAAAACGTAGCGAAGCAGAAGCATTGGCAGAACAACATGGCGGTAAGATAGTAGGCGGTGTAAGTAGTAAACTTAACTATCTGGTGGTAGGCGAAGACGCAGGCAGCAAACTGGAAAAAGCAAAAAAGATTAATACCATCAAGATAATTACGGAAAATGAGTTTCTGGAATTGATAAAGGAATGATAGCCTTCTTTACTATCGCTAAAAGGTTGCAATAACAATACTTTGCGAAACAATAGAATAATGAATTTACTTTGGGCAAAATCTTATAGGGATGTTTAAGGAGAGGACGTTTATTATTGTTTTGTTTTGTTCGGTTTTAACTATTTCAATCATTGTACTGCAATATCTAAACCCTACACAAGGATTCTTGGATGGCGGTTTAATAGCAGCGATATTGCTTACAATATGGGTAAAAGAAGATATTTATACAAAGGTTTTTGGTGCCGTCAGCTTCATTTCCATCCTGACTTATTCGTTTTATCCCAGCGAAACCGCATCTAGGTGGCAAATAATATTAGAGCATCTTTTCCCTGTCATTATCGTAGTTATAACCACCTTTTCAGTGCTACATATCAAGCGAATGTACCTTTCCATGGAATCAGATGAGCGGCAACTAAATGCACTTTTCGAGCATGCTACGGAAGGCATTATCCTTACCAACAAAGAAGGAAAGATAGTTCTGGCAAACCCAGCTGTTTTATCCCTATTTAAATACGAGATGAAAGAAATGCTCGACTCTCCCATAGAAATGCTTATACCAACAAGGTTTCACCAGCATCATGGCAGCTATCGCGAAGGGTTTTACGAGCATCCTTCAAATAGAACCATGGGGCATGGCCGTGACCTTTTTGGCGTACGAAAAGATGGCACAGAGCTTCCGTTAGAAGTAAGTCTGAGTTTTTACAAGCAAAAGGGAGAGTTTTATGTAATTGCCTTTGTGGTGGATATTACCCAAAGAAAGAAGTCGGAAGCGGTATTACTAGAGCAAAAGAGTAAACTGGAACAAGTGACTTCTACCATCAAGAAGCTGAATATAGAATTGGAGGATAAGGTAGAGCAACGCACCCTGATACTTAAGGAAGCATTACAACAACTAGAAATATCGCAACAGGAACTAAGCGATGCCTTGCAAAAGGAAAAAGACCTGAATGAAATAAAATCACGCTTTGTTTCTATGGCATCTCATGAGTTCAGAACGCCACTCAGCACCGTTTTATCTTCGGCATCATTAATTGGTCGGTATGTAAAAGACGAAGAACAGCCCAATAGAGATAAGCATATTAAAAAGATAAAAGACTCTGTAAAACACTTAAATGACTTACTGGAAGACTTCCTTTCTTTAGGCAAACTAGAAGAAGGACGTGTAGAAGCAGAAATAAAATCATTTGACGTGCAAGAGTTTTCCGAAGAAATATTGGACGAATTAAGTGCTGTAAAGAAAGAAGGGCAAACTATAATACTTAAATACGATGGGGATATTAGCTTTATAACAGACAAACGATTACTTAAGAATATCTTCCTGAACTTGCTAAGCAATGCCATTAAATTTTCTGGTGACACGGGAGTAATAACCCTGACAATTATAAACAAAAATGACTTGTTGCAAATAATAGTAGAAGATTCAGGAATAGGTATTTCCGAAGAGGACCAGAAGCATTTGTTCAGTAGTTTTTATCGTGGGCGTAA
>JANYEU010000268.1 GCA_025362915.1 Chitinophagaceae bacterium
CCAACTTCTGAAAAGTCGGCAAATCATAGTCATGCGAACACGATATCATTGTAACAATAGAAGAAATCTAACCAGATTATGCAAAACAAATTACTGATAAAACACCCTAAAAAAGGGAAGGTCACCATTTCATTCTTGAAAAGGTGGCCTTCCCTTTTTTAGGGTGTTTTATCAGTAATTTGTTTTGCATAATCTGGTTAGATTTCTTCTATTGTCACAATGATATCGTGTTCGCATGACTATGATTTGCCGACTTTTCAGAAGTTGGTAAATCTAAATGTAGTGCACTCTGTTCAGTAGATTTGGCAACTTCCAAAAAAGTTACCAAATCAGGGCTCTCGAACATTACTCCCTTTTCTTCCTAGCTCACTAGGTGCATCATTCGAAAGGATAGGCAGGTTATGGAGAATATCAGATACAAAAATTAAATAACAGATAGTCTCTTCAAAAAAATATTCATCACCAAACTTTCTCTTTACTTGTAACTTCATTTGATTGATAGGCATAATAACATTTTGAGTCTTATCACTAAATAAATTATAGCCTAAAAAAACATTTTTTTTACCCTCATTTTAAAATTGCTACCGATGAAAAATGAAATTACCTTGCTTAAAGAAGAGAACAATCGCCTACATGCCATTATTAATGCGTTATCAGAAAAGCTGGTAGTGGTAGAAAACCTTCTGTGTGCCTATGAAAAAAATAATGTATGCATACCCAACGCTAGTAATACTATTCTAGAAAATAAGATAGGCATAATCGACCTTGATAATGCTATGTTAGAAAATAAGATAGGCATATCCAGCCTTGATAATGCCATACATGAAAAAAAGGTAGGCATAACTAACCTTAATAATGCTATGCTTGAAAATAAGATAGATACACCTGGCGTTAGTTATGATACCAATACTGATAGGTTGGGCATAAAAAAGATTAATATCGCTATTATGATGAATCAACTAAAGGCTGTAATGAAAACTTGTCCCGACCGTAGTTTAAATAATACCGCCAAAGTTTTGATTTATTTATATGATAATCCCAAAAATTCCCTACAGGAATTGCGGAAGGTTGTTGGGCTTTCTTTGGATGGTATGGCAAAACATATTAGGGCTATGCGAAAAAGAAATTTGATAATAAAAGTTTCCTTTCAGCAATATGCACTTACTTCAATGACGATAAAAATGTTGGAAAACAGCCTACAATGAACAGTTATCAGTGAGTAGTAATCAGTTAACAGTTGCCAGTAAGCTCCTACAACTAATAACTGTTTACTACTCTCTGGTAACTGATTACTGCTCACTGAGAACTGTTTATCTGATCAATACCACCGTGCCTTTTTTATTTACCGGAAAATGGAGATAGTCTATTCCTCTTGCCACATAAACATAGGTACCCGCGTTTGACATGGTTCCATTTATGGTGCCATCCCATCCCGTGCCAGTTTGGTTGGTGCTGTAAACCAAATGCCCAAACCGATCATAAATCCTAAAGTATTCAAAGTGGGCAATGCCTACAGGTATAGGTATCAATATCTTATTTGCACCAACACTTCCATAGGGCGCAAAGGCGGTTGGTACAAATATATCTGGCTTGGTATTGAAGAATTTAACCGTTAAATGAGCTGAATCTGTACAACCTTCCTTAGTGGTGGCAATTACCGTATATTTAATAAAATCTGGTGCCGGTGGCAAACCGGTAATGGTAATATTTGGAGAGTCGATATAATCAATAAACTGAATGGGAGTCCACTTATAAGTAACAGGATATTTAAAGGTTGTATCTGTAATGTAGGCATTTATACCCAACTGCTCACCCAATATAACAGCCGTATCGTCTCCAGCAGTAACAGCAAAAAGAGGAACAACATTTATCAAAACATTATCCGAAACCAACTTATGACAATAACCATTATCGGTAACTGTTAGTATATAATTGGTAGTGGCTGTAGGTTTGGCAATGGTAGAAGTATTTGCGCTATTGGAAAGTCCGGCGGCATGAGACCATGTTGCCTTATCTCCAGTAATAGTAGCCTGCAACAAGGTTGAATCTCCATAACAGATAGTGGTGCCAGAAACCGGACTAGTAATTGTTGCAATAGGTTTTGGAGAAGCATATACCGTAACAGAGGCATTTGCAGGACAACGCCCAAGATTTGCAGACACATGATAGGTGGTTATATCATCATGTGGAGAAGCTTTGGGGTTCTTTATAGTATCATTGCCAAGGGTTTTTGTGCTACCGGTTTCTGTCCATAAAAAAGTGAATGCTATAGTATTAGGGTTCAATATAATACTATCCGTTTTGCAGGCATGTACAGTGTCAGGATTGAAGGAAACAGTAATAAACTTAACCGAATTAACCAAAACACTTGCCGAACCTACGCAACCGCCTTGCTGTACGGTAATGGTGTAAGTGGTATGTATTTTAGGAAAAACGGTTGGGGTAAGTGTGGTAAAATCTATCATATTTGTTTGAGGCGACCAACTAAAAGTAGTAGCCGTAGTTTGGGCAGTGAGCTTCAAAGAATCCTTATCGCAAATAACCGTATCAGGATAAGGTATTAAGTTAATATATGGCTTGTCGTTTACCACAACCTGCATGGTATCGCTGCCAAAACAGCCAACAGTACTACCTACATTCATGATAACCGTAGCAGTTTGTGGCTTGCCATATAGATGGGAGGCGGTATCCGTATTTGCAGTATTGGTGGTAGAAGTAGGATCGCCAAAGTTCCAAGCCCAACTATTTACAGTGCCATATTTTGCATAAGTGGTATTGATAAAAGTAATGGGGGACTGATAACAACTACCTATTGTTTTAAAACTTGGTGTAAACCCAGGATAAACTTTTACCTTGGCGGTGGCGGTATTGTTGCAGCCATCATTATTTGCTACGTATAGACTTAATGTATAATCTCCCGCTTTAGAATAAGTATGCGTTGCAATAGGCGTTGTGCCAGTATTGTTTGCAGTGCCAGTATCGCCAAAGTTCCAGAGATAGGTAGTAATATTTGAAGCCGAAGATTCATTTTGAAAGGATAGGGTAAGGCTATCGCAGTTTACATAAACTTGTTTTAAATCGGCACTAAGCAGGCTACAATTATTTACAGAAATTTGTAATTCCTTTTTTATAGAATCCAATAACACCCCATTTCGCCATTCCTTTACAAAAACATCAACTATAAATTCACCAGTAGTAGTAGGTGCAATGCCTGATATTAATCCGGTTGCAGGATTAATGGTAACACCGCTCCCCAAGGGCGATTCGCTTGAATAACCCGCAGCATAAATGACCGATGCAAATGGGGGGGCGGTAGTATTTGCACCATCCTCCGCATAACCAAAAGAATAAGAAAGCGAATCTTTGTCAACATCAATCCCTTCAAATTGATATTCAAAATATTGACCATGACAAATGACAGCAGTATCTTTAAATATGAATGTTGGGGTACTATTTGTGTGATAGTCCACCCCATTTATAATACCCGGAATCTGTGCGGTCATGGCAAGACCTGTAGCGCATGAGCTATAACAGGTTTGAGTTCTATTATTACAATCAGTACATCCCGCATCATAAATATTATCTATACCGCCAGTTCTATGTCCAGAACTTACAACTCCAATAGTGTATCCATTTGCTATATTTGGTAGTGTTACTAATGTTGTATAAACATCTACCAAATAACAAATAGCAGGGGGATTGCTGAGGCAAGGGCTATAAGTGGTTTTATTGACATATTGTTTAGAGTCAGGTGTAAGAGTTATTGGATAAACAACATTACCCGTCTTGGTATCATATACATTCAATGAAATATTATAAGGCCCAGTAACAGTACAGTGATAAAACATGGTTACCGTTATTTTATAGATAGATTGGGTGGTATCCGCAGCCTTACCCATATACTGATAAGAAACATATCCACCTTTTTCATGCTTAGCCCAAGCATGACTACAAAATAGTGTGCTAATAAAAAATAAAAAAAGAATCTTTTTCATGTAATTAATAAAGCTATAATTGCGATGATGATAACTATATCGTTTTTTATGCTGTATTTGGGGGCAAGTCTTATCGGTAAACAAAAGTTAATAAAGGATAAAGTAGTTTCTGAGCAATTCTTTAAGCTAAATAATAACAGCTGTTTTTATTTCCTTCCACAAATCCCTATAGCATTTTGCAGCAAGGCTATTATGGGCAAAGGTTTCTAGTGGGGCTTCGTTCAGTCCCATTTTTTCTATATCGCTGAGATAAGGGATATAGTTTTTAAAAAACAGGTCATCCTTATTAAAGAAAGCCATCGTTTCGTGGTGAAGGTTCTTTCGGCTATCCACCATATTAAAGAAGCATCGTAGCTTGGTTTTGTCAAACTCTTGTTCGGTAAAGTAAGTGGCAACCGTATCGTAAGAACGGATGGAAAGGGTGGTGGGTATGTTGGGAAGCAGAATCCAGTCGGCAGCGTTAAAGATATTATCATGTAAAAGAGAGATGCCAGGCGGAGAATCTATAATAATAAAATCAAAGGATTTCTTCAATGATGAAAGAAGCGTTCCCAGTCTTTTCTTGCTCTGCTTTCCTTCGCTAAGCAATACATCTGCATGGCGGGCAGATATATCAGCAGGAATAACAGAAAGATTTGGGTACAATGAAGGTTGAATGGTGGAGAGAAGATCAACATCATTCTTCAGCACCTTTTTCGATTCATTTTTAATGGAAGAACTCACGCCCAGATAAAAAGAAGCGGAACCCTGAGGGTCTAAATCCCAAAGCAATGTTTTATAGCCATCCTTGGCTGCCAGATAAGCGAGATTAATTGCGGAAGTAGTTTTGCCAACACCTCCTTTGAGATTGTAAAACGCTAAAGTTACCATAAGCATAAAAATACAAGATATATCCTTTGATTGTGTAAACTTTTTGTAGAATATTGTTTTGGGGTTATTCTTAAACATGAGCTCTCTTTACAAAAACTCGACCGGATAAGTACTACGCTCGCCCAGAATTACCAAAACCCAACAAGAAAAGTAGTAGTCTGGGCGGGATTGGTACTTCGCTCGCCCAGAATTACTAAAACCCAACAAGAAAAGTGGTAATCCGGGCGGGATTGGTACTACTCTCGCCCAGAATTGCCAAAACCTGACAAGAATAGTGGTAGTCTGGGCGGGATTGGTACTACTCCCGCCCGCTTTTGGTAAAAGACAGCCAACATTGAATAAATGTTAGTTTGAAAGTAGTCTTATCCTACAAAATTTCGTTTCAAAAACGCTTCATACATTTCCCTCCAAGGTTTCCATTGGGGTTGGTTAGTGAGGAAATGATTATGGAAAATGGTAATCAATTGTCCGCCAACAGCCTTTAATGTATCATGATAATACTGCAACTCTTGTGCAGCTTCTGTGGCGGATAAATGTTGCTCGAAATAAGAATTGGCTTCCATATAACAGTAAGGATGGATAAGGAGATTGGTTATTTCTTCCCTTTCTAAATCGTACCAATAAAAAGGCGACGCTACCGAAGCCCTGAAACCATTGATGCTTCCATAACCCATGGAATAGTCTTCGGTAATGCCATTATCTATCAGGTTGCGATAAGTATCTGGCAACGTAAGCCGTATGTAATGCTGGCGGCTAAGGGTGCAATCCTTCTTCGTTATCTTTTCGATGGTTTCTATTTCTTCGCTTAATAATCTTTTACTATCCCCACTTTGCCATGATGGATGAATGCCTACGGTATATTTTTCCGCATGACGCATTACCAAATCGTGCATGGCAGGGGAGGAGGAGGTAATATTCTTATCATAAATGCCTTTCTTCTTGGCTAATAAGAAAAAATAGATGGGATTGAGGTTGTGCTGTTTGTGTAAATCATCCAACCAAAAATACACATCAAATGGGTCTTGCTGTTTGCCACTATATACGTTTGCGCGCGCTATCACCTTTTCAACATCTCCCTTAATCAAGTCCTTAAAGAATCCACCCACATTCTTTACAATTGGTTGATGATTGTAAGCGTAGGCAATATCTATGTCGTAAGTGGGGGTAAAGTCGAAAGTCGAAAGTCGAAAGTCGAAAGTCGAAAGTTGTGAGTTGTGAGTTGAGAGTTGAGTGAGTAGGTCTTTTATCCAAATATTAATTAATGGAACAGTCAGAAAATTATTTTTATATGCAATAGATTCAGTGTGGGCATACCTGCCATAACTATCCTTTTGATGTGGGAGATATTCTTCGTAACGAGTAATTAAATAGAAGATAGCCGCAAATACATCGAAGCCATGATTATCTTCTTGATTTATAAAAAAGCAAGGATTATTTCTACACTCAGCAACAGTTATAGAAATGGGGTAGATTTTTTCATGAAACAATAGTATATGTGGAAGAATATGGTATTCCTTATCAGCAATTGGCTTGAAACTATAGTTTATCTTGATTGATTCTTCACTTGATAAATACTCTTCCTTATTGGTAGTAAACAAAATCTGCTGCCCAATAACACTTTCAATAAACCCAATGGTATATTGAAAACGCGACGAAATAGCAGAAGTATATATTAACACGTTTATTCGGGATTGTAGATTTGTTGTAGGCTAAGACTGATGCTTAGTTTACTGAGATTTATTACATCCTCATCCTTAATTAGTGTAACCAATTGCCAGTCTCCATCAGTATCTTTTGAATAGAATAAAACAGATTGCTGTTCAGGCTCTACACACAAATAGTAATGCAGGCTGTCTATCTTTTGATACTGGATAAACTTATCTACCACATCGTACTTACGGGTACTTTCAGATAAAATTTCCACAATTACGATGGGTTCTGTACTGAAATATTTATCTGGATTGGGATGGCAAACCATTACATCTGGATAAAAGAAATTGCCCAAAGGTGTCTTTACTTTAACTGCTTCAATAAACACCTTGTATGCTGTTCCTTTTAATAATTGCCTTAACAGGATGGCAATGTTTAAAGTAATCTCGTTGTGATCTGTAGATACGCCGCTCATGGTAATAAGGTTTCCATTAAAAAGTTCGTGTTTCAGTTCGCTTTTTTCTTCAAACAAGATGTACTCCTGTTCGCTTGCGAATGTTTTTTGAATAATTTCCCGTTTCATAACACTACCTTTTTAATTGAGAAAGCATAAATATACCACTATCCATTCTTATCTGTCCTTTCTTTCCAAAGTTCGTTGAAAGTCTTTTGGCTAAAGTTTAGTTCACTTCTTTGTGCTGTCCAAGCTTTAAAGGTTCTATTTACCATCCAATTCTTTAGTTGTCCGTTGCCAGAATTCATTAACAATCGGTGCATACTTGCCATGCGCCATACTTTCCAAGCCAACCTTTCCGAAATAGTTCCCAATCCAGTCTCAACCGCTTCATGTCTGTTCTCCAACAATATCTCATGGATATTTATCCTTACCGGACAAACTTCTGTGCAATTACCGCAAAGCGTAGAAGCATTGCTAAGGTGTTTATATTCCTTCATGCCACTTAGGTGCGGCGTAATAACGCTACCAATTGGGCCACTATAGGTAGTGTCGTAGCTATGCCCACCAATATTTTTATAGATAGGGCAGGCATTTAAACATGCCCCACATCGGATGCAATAAAGCGATTCCCTTGTCTTTGGGTTCTTTAATATATTGGTTCTGCCATTATCCAATAGTATCACATACATTTCTTCCGGACCGTCGGTTTCATTGGGTTGTTTAGGCCCAGTGATGATTGAATTATAAACCGTAACCTTTTGCCCGGTGCCATACGTAGAAAGTAAAGGCCAAAACAAGGCAAGGTCTGTCATGGCAGGAATAACTTTTTCTATCCCTACAATAACAATATGTGTTTTAGGAAAAGCGCAACTCAATCTTGCATTCCCTTCATTTTCTGTTACCGCTACGCCGCCAATATCTGCAATGATAAAGTTGGCACCCGTAACGCCCACTTCTGCTTCCACATATTTATCACGCAGCTTTTCTCTTGCCACAAGCGTTAGTTCCTTGGGCGTCAAATCTTTTGGTGTACCCAATTTATCAGCAAACAATTTGGCAACATCTTCCTTATTTTTGTGCATTGCTGGGGTAACAATATGGTAAGGAGCTTCGCCATCAAGCTGCTGTATATATTCTCCCAAGTCTGTTTCCACACTCGCTATCCCCTGTTCTTCCAAGTAATGGTTCAGGTGAATTTCTTCTGTCACCATACTCTTACTTTTCACCACCGATTTACAGTTCTTTTCCTTACAAATCTTACCTATATAGCCTAATGCCTCTTCTGCATCCGTTGCCCATAATACTTTTGCACCTCGTTGGGTTATCTGTTTTTCGAAAGATTCCAAGTGTTTATCCAAATGCTCTATGGCGTTCCATTTTATATTCTTTGCCAGCTCCCTTGCCTGCATCAAATCACTAAACTGCTCCTTCCCTTGCGGAACAGTTGCATTGTACTTGCCAATATTGAAGTTTATCTTTCTACGATGCTCCTTATCGGGTGCTTTAATGGTACTCTTTGCAATAAAAGTGGCAGAAGATTTAGACATGTTTTTTTATTTTGTTAACCGTTGACCGTTGACAGTATTACCGTTGACCGAAGTAGCATAATTGTTTTACTCGCTCCAATATCAGTAAACGGTAAACGGTAATTCGGAAAGCGAACTACAACAATTCCTTCACCGCATTCCAAATAACTTTTGGTTTGCCCAAGGTATAATAATGCAGCACAGGAACACCAAAAGCCTTCAATTCCTTACTCTGTTGAATCAGCCATTCGGTACCAACCTGTTCGCATTCTGCATCGGTTTTTGCTTTCATGACCGCATTGCTGAGTTCTGTTGGAATATCCACATGAAATATGCGTGGCAAAACCGACAATTGTTTTTTGTTGGTAATAGGTTTCAATCCCGGAATGATGGGGATGGTAATACCCATATCCCTACAAGACTTTACAAAGTCGAAGAACTTCTGGTTGTCGAAAAACATCTGCGTCATTATGTATC
Organism: Chitinophagaceae bacterium; assembly: GCA_025362915.1. GTDB lineage: Bacteria > Bacteroidota > Bacteroidia > Chitinophagales > Chitinophagaceae > Parasediminibacterium. The sequence continues at coordinate 8,976 of JANYEU010000268.1, forward strand.
CCGCACCGGCATCCACCTTTTCTTTCAGTCTGTTTAAATCTATTTCTAGGTTTGGTGCTTCAAAGTGCTTTTCAGGATAGCCAGCTACACCTGCACAAAACTTTGTCTTGCCTCCGTTTTTAATATCTTCATCAATATAAATACCATGGTTCATGTTTACCACCTGCTTCAAAAGGTCTATCCCGAGTTTATGTCCACCCACTTCTGGTTCAAAGCTTGCCTCGTTTTTAGGGGCATCACCCCTTAGCACCAATACATTATCAATCCCCAAAAAGTCCAAATCAATCAAGGCATCTTCCGTTTCTCTCACATTAAAACCACCACAAATAATGTGTGGCACCGCATCTATCTTATAATGATTCATGATGGCGGCGCAAATGCCCACCGTGCCCGGACGTTTTCTTACTTCTACCTTATCAAACGTACCATCAGCTTTCTTTTTAAACATGGTTTCGCTACGGTGATAGGTAACATTTATCCAGCTAGGTTTAAACTCCATCAACGGGTCAAGGTGATCGTATAAACTATTTATCGTTTTTCCTTTCAGTGGCGGCAATACCTCAAAAGAGATGAGCGTGTCCTTTGCCTGTTCAATATGCTCCGTTATTTTCATATAAAAAATTTCGCCGCAATATACAACTATCCTAAAAGCACGATTGTTTGCGATAGGAAATTAAGAAAAAGCTAGGCTATTTTTTAGATTATATTATTGACTTATACACTTACCGGGTTTCGGAAAGATATAAGCCCGTTCCGTAAAGGTGTAAATCGGTATTGAAGAAGTGTAAATCCTTTCCGTAAAGGTATTAATTGACTACCAAAAGGTATAATTCGGTATTGAAGAGGTATAACTCATCATTGTAACACTATAACTCGTTATTGTAAACGTATAAATTGGTATTGAAGATGTATAAATCCTCTTCGTAAAGGTGTACATTCACTTTGCACAGATATAATTTAACATAGCACTGGTATAAATCCACTTTGTAAAGGTATAAATCGTTGTAGCAGAGGTATAAATTGATAAAGCTTTGCTATTATTAGTGGTAACAATTCAATCTGCTGTTTCAACTATATTTGTAGCAGTGACAGTTGCCGCATCAATCACAATCAATCATACATGAACAAAAAAGAAAATTCTTATTGGAGTGCAACCCTCGAAGTTGCTTTTATTGTTTTTCTGTTTTATTCCAATTTGTTAATGGGGGAATATAACAGTTCGGCACAAGGGCAAACAAAGGGACTGTTGTGGGCAATTGGGGAGGTTATTACCATCCATAATTTCATCATTGCCATCATATCTGCCACTATTGGGCATTTTTTCTTTGATTATATGAGGAATTATTCGAGTAAAAAAAGATTTCCTAATAGATCCCGCCGCAAACATTCTACAAAAGAAAATGTGACAGACCCAGAGAAATAGAAATGAAAAAAGTAACATCATGTTTAGACATACCGGCAAATCGAGAACCTGGAAACATAACCTAAAGCTGGCATCGTTGCTTTCTTTTGTGGCGGGGATAGTAAACGTAACGGGCTTTTTTGCCGTACAAAAATTAACAACCAACGTAACTGGACACTTTGCATTTTTTGCCGATGAAGTTATTAAAAAGAACTATTCCGCCGCACTCATATACCTCTTATATATGGCATCGTTTTTTGTGGGTTCATTTTTATCAAGTTTATTGGTAGAAATTATGCTGCGCAAAAACCCAAGGTTTATAATCTTGATACCTGTTTCCATAGAGCTATCCATTCTTACCACCATTGCCTTACTCACAAGAAACGAAGTGTTGCAACATCCAAACCTGATAGCCTGTAGTCTGTTATTATCCATGGGGCTGCAAAATTCCTTGGTTACCAGTATTTCTAATTCTGTGGTGCGCACCACACATCTTACAGGGCTTTTTACAGATTTGGGCATTGAGCTTTCGCAAATATTTTTTTATAGGGAACCAACACAACAGGAGCGGTTAAGGTCGTCCATAAAACTACGGTTTGCCATTATCGGTTTCTTCTTTTTAGGCTGCGTAGTTGGGGGATATACCTATCTGCTAAAAGGTATATTGAGCTTGCTGGTGGCGGTTGTTTTCTTGTTGATAGGCTTGTTTTATGATACGATAAAGCTTAGGGTAGTGTCTTTAAAGAGAAAATATAGATAGTGAACTATACATTTAAAAAACATTGTCGGCTCAACTAGCTTTTACGTAGGCATAGATAAAACGTATTCGTTAAAAAATTGGGTACAAATGGCAATAAAAAAATGTAATTTCTTGTGGCTAAACCATTTTCCTTTAATTTCACGGCGCAAAAAAAAGATTTAATCTATAATATATGGCAGAAGTAATTAAGATGCCCCGTTTGAGTGATACAATGACCGAAGGGGTGATAGCAGCATGGCATAAGCAAGTGGGAGAAACTGTGAAGAAAGGAGATGTACTTGCAGAAATAGAGACCGATAAGGCAACAATGGAACTGGAAAGTTACCAAAATGGCGTATTGCTTCATGTTGGTGCCGGTAATGGTGGAAAATTGCAGGTAGATGATATTCTGGCAATACTAGGTACTGCCGGTGAAGACATAAGTGCCTTATTGGGTGCGCCAAGTGCCGCTCCGGTAGCTGCTGCCCCAGCAGAAAAAGCTGTAGCGAACGAAGCTTCTGCTGCACCTGCTGCTGCAAATGCAGTTGATTTATCTACTTTAGAAGAGGTTGTCTTGATGCCTCGCCTGAGTGATACAATGACCGAAGGCGTGATAGCTGCCTGGCAAAAGAATGTAGGCGATGACGTTAAAAAAGGTGATGTAATAGCAGAAATAGAAACCGACAAGGCCACCATGGAATTGGAAAGCTACAAGAACGGTAAGCTTTTATACCAAGGTGCCAAAGTGGGCGAAAAGATACAGGTGAATGATTTGCTTTGTATTATTGGCGATGCAAGTTTGGATGTTGCCGGAATAGTTAAGGCTGTTAATGCTGGCGGTTCTGCTGCACCGGCAGTTGCCGAAGCGCCTAAAGAAGAAGCTACAACTGCCGCTCCTGCGTCAGCTTCAGCACCTGCCACTGCTGCACCTGCGGTTGTAAATGAGGGAAGAATATTTGCTTCTCCATTAGCCAAGAAAGTAGCTTCTGATAAGGGAATAGATTTAAAATATGTACAAGGAAGTGGTGATCACGGACGAATTGTTAAAACAGATGTTGACAATTTTGTTCCTGTTGCTGCGCCACAAGCTGCCGCCGTACCAAGTGTACCTGCATCTACTTCAGTTAGTAATACAACTTCTTACGGAGTAGAAAGTTACGATGAAGTGCCTGTTTCGCAAATGCGTAAGGTAATTGCCCGCAGATTGAGCGAAAGCTTATTTACGGCTCCTCATTTCTTCCTTACCATGAGTATTGATATGGATGCTGCCATTGCTGCCCGTACCAAGATTAATGAAGGCGCAAAATCTAAAATAAGTTTTAATGATTTGGTTTTAAAGGCAACATCCATTGCCTTGACCCAACATCCAAAGATTAACAGTAGTTGGTTGGGCGATAAGATTCGCACCAATCACCACGTAAATATTGGTGTGGCGGTTGCGGTTGATGAAGGATTGTTGGTTCCGGTTGTTCGCTTTGCGGATAAGAAAACTCTGAGTCAAATTAATGCAGAAGTAAAAGATTTTGCACAAAAGGCAAAAGACAAAAAACTACAACCATCAGATTGGGAAGGAAGTACGTTTACCATTTCAAATTTGGGTATGTTTGGTATCGACCAGTTTACTGCAATCATTAATCCTCCTGATGCCTGTATATTGGCGGTTGGGGGTATTTCTCAAGAGCCAGTTGTTAAAAAAGGGCAGGTTGTTCCAGGCAATGTTATGAAACTAACCCTTAGTTGCGACCATAGGGTTGTGGATGGTGCGACTGGAGCTGCCTTCTTGCAAACACTAAAGAGTTTGCTGGAAGAGCCCGTGAAAATGTTGGTATAGTTTATACTTGATTCAATCATAAACAATTAAAGCCTGTCTCTATTTGAGATAGGCTTTTTTAGTATCATATTTTTCTTGTTTAAGGAAATCAAGAATTATGTTACATATATAGAACTTTTTTTAAAAGGTGTTGTTTTATTTGCATGAATATTTTTTCAATTAAAGATTTGGAGCAACTTTCTGGTATAAAAGCTCACACAATACGTATTTGGGAGCAACGCTATAGTTTTATAAACCCTAGTAGAACGGGTACAAACATTCGTTATTATAGTAATGAGGAGTTAAAAACCATATTGAATATATCTCTTCTAAATAGATATGGGTACAAGGTTTCACGTATTGACAAAATGAGTGTTGAGGAAATTAGTGAAAAACTTTTGAAGCTTACACACATAGAAGCGCAAAAGGAAAGGGTTGTAAATGAGCTGATTCAGCACATGATTGATTTAAAAATAGAGGACTTTGAAAAAACCTTGGATGAATACATCCTTTCTAAAGGATTTGAGAAAACAATAACAGAAATTGTTTTCTTGGTTTTAGAAAAAGTAGGTCTTCTTTGGCAGACTGGTCATGTAAACCCTGCGCAGGAACATTTGGTTTCAAATATAATTAGGCAAAAGATAATTGTTGGCATTGAGAAAGCTACCAGTTTAAGTTATGAAAATAGAACGGTGTTGATGTTTTTGCCTGAAGGAGAAACCCATGAGTTGAGTCTGCTTTTTGTACACTATCTACTTAAGATAAGAGGTATCAAGGGTATTTACTTAGGCGCCAACATACCTTTAAAAGATGTATTGTATGTTGTAGAAGCAATGAAACCCACTTATTTATATTGTCACTTAACATCAATTCAGAATAATTTTAAATTAGAAAAGTTTTTTGCCCAAATTAGTGGAAACCTGCTAGAAAGTAAGCTTATTATTTCTGGTAAAATAGTACAAGGGTATAAAAACACTGTTCCTGACAACGTAAGTTTGAAAAACTCATTTTCTGAAGTATTGGAACATTTTAAGAAAATCTAGTATTATATATATTCAAGAAGCCAAATAACTGATTTTTATTCTGCTTTAAAGAATTATAAGCTGTAATTATGAAATAATTTTAACAATTATTAATGTTATTGTTTACTTGTTTGAATTATTTCACTAACTTTATTCTAAAATTAAATGCAGCCGTTATGAACACAATTCTTATTCCCACAGATTTTTCAGAAACATCAAAGAATGCAGCAGTTTATGCTATTGATTTAGCCTTAGTTATTGGAATTCGGAAGATTGTTTTTTACCATTTTTATCAAACAAGTTTAATCTACACACCTGCTGGCGAGCTAGATGAAGTGGCAACTATTGAGCCGCATCGGGTTGAAAGTATTGAGAAGCTAAATGCTTTTATTGAATCATTGGGAACCATTCCTCTTGAAGTTGAGATGTACCAAGGAGCAGAATCTGTTGATGTTGGCATTACGGAAGTTGCACATCTTTCAAATGCCGATTTAATAGTTATGGGTATAAAAGGTGGTGGTGTTTTTAAAGAAACAGTTTTGGGTAGTCACACTTTAAGGATTGCTAAAGAACTAAAAGTGCCTGTCTTATTGGTGCCAGCATCTGCAAAACTTGATAAATATGAGAAAGTTACTTTTTTGAGTGATTTAAAGAATGTTGAAAAAAATACCCCTGTACATGGCTTGAAAACATTTTTGGATCATAGTTCTGTGAAATTATCAATACTGCATCTTCTAAAAGCGAATGAAAAAGTTGATGATTCAAATAAGGAAAAAGAATTACTAAGCCATTTGCTTAAAAATTATGCACCAACCTTTGCTTATAAGGAAAGTCATCATTATACAGATGATATTATTGACTTTGTTTCTGAAAATAATGTAGATATTATAGCTATTCTTCCAAAGACACATGATCTTTTAGAAACAATTTTTAATGATCATACAAAGAAATTAGCCTTTCATAGCAAAGTTCCACTTTTAATTCTTCATAAATAATAGTGAACATTTTGGATATGTTAATTTAAAAAAAAGGGAAGGCTGCAACATTTGCAGCCTTCCCTTTTTTATTTAACTAAGGTATTTTCCAACAATTGGCACCCTTCGCCCAACGCCAAATGCTTTTGGGCTTACACGGATGATGGGGCAAAACTGGTTACGCTTGTATTCATTAATGTTCACCAACCTAATTGCCCTATCCACAATGGCAGCATCAAAGCCTTGTTGTTTTATTTCAGCAGGGTCAAGCCTTCTTTCTATGTATTGAAACAAGACTTTATCTAAAACAGCATAATCTGGTAGGCTGTCGCTGTCTTTCTGGTTCGGTCTCAACTCGGCACTTGGGGCTTTTGTGATGATATTATCTGGAATAATTTCTTTTTCCCGATTTATATATCTTGCCAAGGCATACACCTGAAGCTTATAGCAATCGCCCAAAACCCCCAATCCGCCTGCCATATCTCCATAAAGGGTTCCGTAACCAGTAGATAATTCGCTTTTGTTTGAGGTATTTAAGAGTATATATCCAAACTTATTCGCAATGGCCATTAATAAATTCCCTCTTGTGCGGCTTTGCATATTTTCTTCCGCAAGCGAGAAAGGGAGATTATTAAAGATGGGTTGTAGTGTTGTTAAAAAGCTTTCATACACATCATTTATCCTGATGATGTCATAAGGGTTATTTAGGTTTTTGCTTAATTGCACCGCATCATTTACAGAATGTTCTGTGGAATAAGGTGAAGGCATCAATATGGCCCGTACGTTTTCGCTGCCCAAAGCTTCACAAGCCAAAGCCAATACCACAGCCGAATCTATTCCGCCGCTGCTTCCCAAAATAGCTTTGGTGAATCCCATCTTGGCAAAATAATCCTTTATTCCCAGTATTAGTGCATGGTAAATTTGGTCAATATTAAGTGTTTCGTTCAAAGAAAAAATTCCTGATTCACTTTCTGATAAAGCATTATGTTGCTGAACAATTGGCTCATCGATCGTTCCGTCATCATTTAGCACAACGCCATCAATTACTTCTGTAAAAGAGGGTAGCAACTTGCAGAGATTCCCTTTTTTATCAAATATCAGCGAAGCCCCGTCAAACACAATTTCCGTTTGGCTGCCTACTGCATTGCAGTAAAATATGGGCAGTCCATATTTCAAAACATTTTCTCTTACCACACCAATCCGTTCTTCGCCATGGGTGTAATCGAATGGACTGGCGCTTAAATTAATCATCAAATCTGGATTCTGTTCCATCAAAATGTTCATTGGACAGATACGATACAATGGATTATTACCTAAATTCCAGATGTCTTCGCAGATGGTTATGGCCAGTTTCTTTCCTTTAAACGCTACCACATTCCATTCGTAGGCAGGTTCAAAGTAGCGGTATTCGTCAAATACATCATAGGTGGGCAGCAGGGTTTTGTGTATCTCGGCAACTATCTTTTGTTCATATAAAAAGAAAGCGGCATTAAATAAACCCTTTCCTTTTAGGTTCGGATTCCTTGCTGGCGAGCCAATAATCACCCCAATGGTATCTGCATGGGCTTTTATTTGATTGATTGCAGCATAGCATTTATTGATAAAGTCGTTAAATTCTACAAAGTCGCGGGCAGGGTAACCACAAATGCTCATCTCGCTAAAAACTATCAAATCGGCATTGGCTTCCTTTGCCCCATTGATGGCAGCAATGATTTTTTCTATGTTGCTTTCGAAGTTTCCGATGTGATAATTCTGTTGTGCCAATAAAATCTTCATGGAAACGAAGGTAAGGAGGAAGAGGGATAGAGGAAAGGAGGCAAGAGAAAGAAGGAAGAAGAAAAGAAGGATTTTGTTTAGATTAAATACTGAACTGAAGAGGTAATTTGAAGTTGTTTATTGAAAATTTGGAATTACATATTGCTTCTGTCACGTGACGGATAAAAGAAATTGTTTCAAAAAAGGGCAATTATATAGGGTTAAGAAATAAGGAACAATAACAGTAAGGGATATAGGGGGACTGCAATGTAACTAGTGTAGAATATTATAAATCAATAGTTCGGTAATATTTTTAAGAGATAAATTCTGAAATACAATAAATAAATGAAAAGGGACATTTATTATGTGTGAATACAACAAGTCCCTTTTCGGAAGCATTGCGCTTCGTACGCATAAAGTTGCGGGAAGTTGC
>JANYEU010000323.1 GCA_025362915.1 Chitinophagaceae bacterium
GGCTCGGTATTGCTGGTACGCAGATGCACCCAGTCTGTATCAAACTCTATCTTTAACCCATCTTCTGTATTGATGGGGTTCTTTTTGTATTTCTTTTGTATATGCGCAAACACCTTCTTTACATCTACACCAGCGTCTAACTCTATCTTGTTTTTGCTCATGGTGTAATTAGGGTATTGATTCCTCAATTGCCTTACAGTCTTCTTTTCGTGCGCCAAATGAGTAAGGAATAAGGCAATCCCTATCAAGGCATCCCTGCCATAATGTAAATCTGGAACAATGATGCCACCATTACCTTCACCACCAATCACAGCATTTGTTTCCTTCATTTTAGTCACCACATTTACTTCGCCCACAGCACTAGGCGTGTATTGCCCGCCATGTTTTAGGGTAACATCCTTTAGGGCGCGGGTAGATGACATATTACTAACAGTATTACCTTTTTTATGTTTCAAAACATAATCTGCTACTGCAACCAAAGTATATTCTTCGCCAAATAAACTTCCATCCTCACAAACAAAACAAAGCCTGTCCACATCAGGGTCAACGGCAATGCCTAGGTGGGCATTCTGTTTTACTACGGCATCGCAAAGCCCTATCAGATGCTGAGGCAATGGTTCTGGGTTATGTGCAAACTGACCATTTATCTCGCCGTTCAATACAGTAAAATCCTTTAATCCAAGGGCTGTTAACAATGCCGGAACAGCAATGGCACCAGTGCTGTTGATGGCATCTATCACAATTTTAAAATTAGCCTTGGCAATGGCATCAACATCTACCAACGGGTAATTGATAATGGCATCAATATGCTTCTGCAGTGCATCTGTGTCCGTTGCGTATGTACCCAGTTTATCCACGCCTGCAAAACTATAATTGTCATTAGATGCCAAATCCAGTATAAATGCACCATCAGCTCCACTAATAAATTCCCCTTTGCTGTTGAGCAACTTAAGTGCATTCCACTCTTTGGGGTTATGGCTTGCAGTTAGTATGATACCCCCCGCTGCCTGATGGAAAACCACCGCCATCTCTACAGTTGGGGTTGTGCTAAGGTCAAGATCTATAACGTCTAACCCCAGTGCATTGAGGGTACTGATTACCAGCCCTTGCACCAACTCCCCACTAATGCGTCCATCACGTCCAATAACAATCTTTTTACTGTTGTTTAAAGATGATTGTTGTAGTATCCACGTACCATAAGCGGCCGTAAACCTAACCACATCTATAGGACTTAACGACTCTCCAACACGTCCACCAATGGTGCCCCTGATACCTGAAATACTCTTTATTAATGACATATCTTACAATTAAATTTTATAGAATTGGATTGTTGCAAACATAAAATAAAACTTTTTTCTAGGTACGCTTATTTTTTACCCCCTATCTTAGCCCGATGATTAGAAAAGCATGGTATAAAGATTGGTTCAACTCTCCATACTATCATTTATTGTATCAAAACAGGAATGATGATGAGGCACAGGCGTTCATTGAAAGGTTGATAAATCACCTTAAACCAAAAGAAAAAGCCACCATGCTTGATGTGGCTTGTGGCAAGGGAAGGCACAGTAAGGTGCTGGCAGATATGGGGTTTGATGTAACAGGAATAGACTTATCGGAAGCGTCTATTGAGGAAGCAATGCTGGATGAGAACGAAAACTTGCACTTTTATCAACACGATATGCGGTTACAGTTCCGTATTAATTACTACGATTATGCGTTTAATTTCTTTACCAGTTTTGGCTATTTCAAAACACAACGCGAGCATAACAATGCCATCCGTTCCATTGCGCAGAGCGTTAAGAGAGGAGGAATATTTGTGATTGATTACCTAAATGTGCAATATATTTCTGATAGGTTGGAGAAATCTACCACTACCGTAGCTGAGGATATTCACTTTTATGTAACCAAATGGGAGGATGAAAAGCATTTCTACAAACAGATACAGATAAGTGAGGGGGGAGAGGAAATGCTGGCAGAAAACTCCTATACAGAAAGGGTTGCCAAGTTTAGCCTAACGGATTTTACCACCATGCTTGCACAACAGGACACCGTTGTTTCGGCTGTTTTTGGAGATTATAATCTAGGTGAGTACCATGCAAAGTCATCTTCAAGGATGATTATAGTGGCAAAGAGGTTGTAGAATGGTGTAGAGTGTTATGCACCACTCCACAACAGGCTACACGGCTTCTGTAGCACGCTTTTTACCTTTCAGGATAAACAGAATCCCTGCCAATAAAACCTATTTTGGCAATACTTCAATTGCCCTTTTCATCCTAAAAAACGTAATGTATGTCACGGACACTCGTCCGTGCCAGTAAATACGCGTAATGTATGCTACGGACGTACGTCCGTGACAGTAATTACGCGTAATGTATTCGACGGACGTACGTCCGTGACAATAAATAAGCGTTTTTATAGCGACGGACGTACGTCCGTGCCAGTGATTACGCGTAATTTGTTCGACGGACGTACGTCCGTGACAGTAAATATGCGTAATGTATGCCACGGACGAGTGTCCGTGCCATACATTACGTTTTTTCAGTCGTAAAACCTCTTTGTTACTGCGTGTTTTTTCTTGATTGATGGGTATGGTTTCTTTCTTTTTTCGATCAATCAATCATATCCTTTGCCTTCCGTTTTTATATTATAGTTGCATAAAGTACCTCATTCGTAAGTAAGAAATGACATTACCTTACTTTTCACCTCGAAAATTAAGATGCTTATCACACATCGCCTGTTTGTGTCACGAGAAACAAAGCGTAAGCTTTTGTTTCGTAATTGTATGAATGATGGAAGTAGGTCTTCCGTACACGCCTTACAGCAGGGGTGTACAAACCGCCCAAAGGTGCTGTTTTGAAAAGGAGCGGTATTGAACGTTTGGGTTAAAAGGGGTCGTAAAGACTTCAGGTGGGTGTAATGGAGTTGAATGTAAATGAACCGCTGATGAAGTAACGAAATTGCGTAAGACGAGAGCAAAACTGTTG
>JANYEU010000338.1 GCA_025362915.1 Chitinophagaceae bacterium
AAATTCTGTATTGATGCTTTCCATTGCCTTTACACCCTTACCATGTAGTGTAGAACGGATTTTATTGAATACTAAATGGATACCTTCCTTCTGAACAGCAATATCAACGTTTGATTGTAGTTGTTTCTCGGCGCGGTCGCAGTCATCCAATACATCCAATAAACTTACCACGATGTCTTTTCCTGCTGTCTGTATCAATTCCAAACGTTCCTTGGCAGTCCTTCTTCTAAAGTTATCAAACTCAGCCATCAAACGGAGGTATTTATCCTTTTGTTCTTTCAGTTCTGCGGTCAGTTTTTCAACTTCAGTTTCTTCTATTACCTGTTCGTTGAGGTGTGTAGAACCGGCTGCATTTTCGTCAGCATTAATGTCTACTGTATCGGTGATGTTGTCGTTCTTTTCCAAGATTTCCTTTTCTTCCATAATAATTATTGTTGTGCAGCCCAATGTTCAATTTGTCTGCCAAAGGAAATAAATGCGAAATATTGGCAGTCCGTTCAATTATATGCTAACCATAATAGGCACAAAGGCACATCGGCTCGCAATTATTTTTGTAATATAAGAGGGATGTTTTCGTGCTAATAAAAATTTATGGAGAAGCAAATACTTCAACACATAGGGGTATAGGAAGATAGGAAAAATAGTAAAGGGGCATAATCTCTTTCTTCAAAAGCCGTTTTTAGTCAATGCTACGAGGTCGTATTTCTTACTTCTACTCACCTATGTTTCCTATCTGCCTATGCTCCTATGTGTTAATTTTTCCTCTTTATCATATCCCTAAATCCTTATCCTTTTTGGGATGATAAAAGATAGTCCTGATAAGAAATGGTACTAGAAAGACAAGGATGGTAAAGCCAGATGTCATCCAATCTGCCTCATGACTTTCCAAGAAATGACTGATAGGTGCTTCTGGATAAAAATGGGGAAGAACGGATAAGGATAGTTTTACCCCCAATATGCCAATTACTACAAAGGCGCAGGTTTCCAGAAAAGGGTATTTTTCCATGAGGGTGATGAATATCTGAGCTACAAAACGCATGGCAAGTATGCCTATAAACACACCTATCCATATAAGTATAATGTTGTTAGAAAAGGCTACGGCCGCAAATACATTATCTATCGAAAAAGCCACGTCCATCAGTTCTACCAATAACACAGTAGCCCAGAAGTTACCTATAAACCTATATAAGTTTCTGTATAACCACTTTTGGTTCTTGTCAATTGCATTATCATCCCTCTTTTCTTCCGATTTCCCTTGCCACCAATCATATAGCAGGTAAATAAGATACAATCCACCAAGTGGCTTCAAGTACCAGAACTGCACCAAAAAAGTAGCAAAAAGCAATGCAAGACCACGAAACAGATATGCCCCGATGATGCCATACTTTAATGCCCTTTTTCGTTGACTTTTAGGCAAATCCATTACCATGGTAGCCAATACAGCGGCATTATCCACCGATAAAAGGCTCTCTATGATAACCAGATTGCATACTATCAGCAGTGCAGGAACAGGTTGGTCGATAATATTTTGTAAGAGTTGTTGTAAATCCATTAAAAGCTAATTATTTATTTTCGAACACAGTAACTACGGTTTCTCCTGGCAAAAGCAATCGTCCCTCTATTCCAAAGTTCTTGGCGCCCCACAAGTCAGCACGTGGATTATCTCCTATATGAAGAATATCTTTCTTTGTGAGTGGTTTTAACTTTTGTACCTCACTATACAACTTTTCATACACTTTAATGTTCGGTTTAGAGTAACCCATCTCGTCAGAGTATAACTTAAAACTGAGGTATTTACCTACACCCAATAAATCGAGTAGTTTCTTTAAAAAAGTGCTTTCGGTAAAGGCAGTGTTGCAAAGCAGGCTCAACGTATGCCCTTCATTCACCAATCGCTCAAATAGTTGTGGTGTACGGGCATCCAGCAAGGTAGGGTGATATTCAAAGAAAAGCTTCTCTGTCTTGTCTGTAAATGCCTGCAACGAGGTTAGGTTTAGCAACTGTACATCCACATTCATTTCTGCCAGAAATATCAACCACAGTTCCTTTGCATCCATGTTGCCACCTGTAATTTCGTTGATGTTATTGAACAATTTATCAAATCTGTTATACGTTTCATCCACCACCGATGCCTCCAATTCAATTTCAAAAAACTCAAGCATCAGTCTGTTTCGTCGCTGTTTGTACTTAGGGTTCGATTGTATTAGCGTTAACCACAGGTCGAACGATATATGACTGAATTGTTTATACTTCATAAGCTGCTAGTTTATTTGATACTGTATTGTTGCGAAAATATAGGTTTTAAAAATTTATGAAGCAAGTTTATCTTTTTTGGGGAGGCGCTGCTTGGTGTGTAATTGCGTTTCTTGTAAAAAAGGCAGAGTCATTGAGGGGTTAAAAATTAGTAAATAGGAAGAGTGGAAATATTATCCAACTGTTTCTCTCTTTGCGGAGAAACAGTTGAAATTAATTATTTTGATCTTGTTCCGGTAATGTTAAACCCAAACATCTCCATTGTAGTGATTTTTATATTGCTGAAGTAACAACTGAATTGCCAACCCTATAAGTGTTTCAAACCCTTATAGGGATTCATTGTCAGCGAAAAACTTATTTACACCCATTATAAGTCTTTTGATCCAGTTAAAACCTTTACAGGGTTCAACAAACTTATAAAGGTTATTCACTCCCAATCAATAACTCCATCAAACAAAACTTCCATCCTAAAACACACTTAAATGAAATCCACAGACCACCTTCCAAAATCGTCAGCGGTATAATTGAACTCCACGAGCTACCCGCCAAAATTTTATCGGCCTCATTGGGTTCAATGAGCTGCCCGCCAAGATTTTATCGAGTTCATTGGGTTCAATGAGTCGCCCGCCAAAATTTTATTGGCCTCATTGGGTTCAATGAACCGCCCGCAGGATTTTATCGACCCATTGTATTGCCATGAGTGCTGCAGCTACCATCTAAGTGTTTTGGCTGCACTTTTTGTTTTAACATAACTATCTCCCCCAAGCAACGAAAACTCCCTTATTGCTATCTTACAATTACGTTAATCGGTAATTATTTCTGGATAATCAAGAATAAATGCCTGTGTTAACAGAATTCTCACTAAAATTGCATTGTTAACAAAAACAATCCCTGAATGCGTATAATTTTAAATTAATAATTCTCTCAACATCGCCTCCGGGCAAAAGATTAATTTAATAGTAAATTTTACCAATAACAAGATGCGCAAATTCTTTTTCATTCTATTTGTCTTATTCACTTTTAAGGCTGTTGCACAACCACTAAACAACGAGTGGATTGACTACAGCAAAACATATTATAAATTCAAGATAGGCACTACTGGCTTGTTCCGTATTAGTCAGGCTACCTTGGCAGGTGCCAACTTGCAGAACACCCCTGCCGAACAGTTTCAACTATGGCGAAACGGTGTGCAGATACCTATCTATACCACTGTTATTGCAGGAATATTGGGAAGCAATGATTATATAGAGTTTTGGGGAACAAAAAATGATGGTAAAGCAGATAAGTATTTTTACCGCGATGCCAATAACCAACTAAGCGATAGGGTAAGCCTGGAAACAGATACCGCGGCTTTTTATCTTACAGTAAATAGTACACCTACGGCATCAAACCCTAACCTGCGTTTTACAGATGTGGCTAATACCATACCTACCACTACGCCAGCCCCAGAGCCTTACTTTATCTATACGCAGAATTATGACTTTCAAGATCATGTAAATCCTGGTTATGCGCAAGCTGTAGGCGAATATGTATATTCCTCTGCTTATGATATGGGTGAATTTTGTAGCTCTCCACAAATTACAGGTGCAAATCCACTTTCCATATCTGTCTCTAACTTCAATGCTGCCGCTAATGGACCAGCTGCTACCCTTAAAGCAGCTTTTGTGGCAACCATTTATGGCAGCAGGAGCGTTCAGCTTGGTTTTAACACAGACAATACAAACTTGTTGGTAGATACACTGTTCGATCTTACCCCTGGCGTGTCTTCAATATCCGTTCCTATCAGCACGCTTGTTGGCAACCCAAACAACCTGACTGTAAAAGTTATTACAACCAATAGTTTCGATGTGGTTGTTTGCAATTATATTCAGTTAACATACCCGCATACCTTCAACTTTAGTGGGCAAACCAGTTTTAATTTTAGCCTTCCCGCCACTGCTTCTGGCAATTACTTACAGATTACCAATTTTAGTGCGGGTGCTGCAACACCAGTGTTGTACGATTTTACCAATAATGTTCGCTACACAGCTAATACAAGCATTGCTGGCATCTTACAATTTCAATTGCCCGCAAGTACAGTGGCAAGAAACTTTGTTTTGGTGAACGAAGATGGTGGTTCAGGCTCTATAAAGACTGTAAAAAGTTTACAGCAGCGAAGTTTTACCAATTATGCATTATCAGCCAACCAGGGAGATTATTTAATTATCTCCAATAAGCTTTTGGGATTGACCGGTGCAGTAGAAGCTTACCGTGCTTATCGTAGTAATACTTATAATGCCAAATTGTACGATATAGACGAACTGGAAGATCAGTTTGGCTATGGGATAAAGAAACATCCATTGAGCATAAAAAACTTTATACGCTATGCCAGTAGCGTGTTTACCAAGAAACCCGCTTTTGTATTCTTTATCGGTAAGGGTGTTACGTACGATCAATACCGTGCCAATCAAACCTCTGCTTTTGCTGATAGACTAAATTTAGTGCCTACATGGGGCAATCCCGCATCCGATGCAATGCTCATATCTTCAGGGCTGGACCCAAACCCTACAATAGGTTTTGGGAGGTTGTCTGCTGTTTCGGAAGCGGAAGTAAACACCTACCTATCGAAGGTAAGAGAATATGAAGGACAACAGAATGTGCCACAAACAATAACTGACAGAAGCTGGATGAAAAACGTCATCCACATAACTGGTGCGGATGATGCAGGACTTTATCCATTATTGAGGGGTTATATGAATCACTATCAAAATATCATTACCAGTCCATTCTTTGGTGGACTTGTCTATAATTTTGATAAAACCACCACAGGTGCCGTTACGGCAGTGGCAAGTACCCAACTGATAAGCCTGATAAATAATGGTGTAAGCCTTATCAGCTACTTTGGCCATGGCTCTAATACGGTGCTTGATTATGCCAACATAAACGACCCTTACGCCTTTAACAACAAAGGGAAATATCCCATGTTCCTCACCAATGGCTGTAGTGTAGGCAACTTTTTTGATTTTGACACCATGAGGATGGGTATCATAAATACCTTCTCAGAGAAATACATATTTGCGCCCAATAAAGGTGCCATTGGCGTAATTGGCAACACCCATTTTGGTCTTACCAACTTTTTGGATACTTATTCTACAGGGTTTTATAACTCGCTAAGTAGTTCTGGATACAACAAGGAAGTGTCCAACAATATGCTGGCTGGCATAGCGGCACTAAAAGCAGGTGGAGGGGGATTCTCTAATTATGGCACACGCATACACGCCGAAGAAACTGTTTTAGAAGGTGACCCTGCCATTAAGATATATGCCTCTTCCAAACCTGATTATGTAGTAGAGCCACAGAATGTGGTGCTTAGCCCTTCTATTCTTTCTGTTTCCAATACTCAGTTTACCGTAAAGGCTTATCTATACAATATTGGGAAGGCTACAAACGATACGGCTGTTAGTGTACTTATTCAGAGGATTTATCCTAACGGAAAGATGGACACCTTGTTTAAAAAAAGGATTACCAATTTTAATTATGAGGATTCTGTAGTACTTACCGTACCCATTGTAGGTTCTAGGGATAAGGGAACAAACCAGATTATTGTAAGCATCAATAATGATAAGGCAATAGACGAAATAAGCTTTAACAACAATACGGTTACATCATCCTTTGCCATCTTCGATAACGGCATTACTCCCATATATCCTTACAATTATGCCATTGTAAATAAGACCAACATACAATTGATTGCCTCAACCGCCAATCCTATCAGTCCACTGAATAGTTATGTGATGGATATTGATACGACAGCCTTATTCAACTCTTCTTTCAAAGTAACCAAGACGGTATCCTCCGTTGGTGGTGCCATCTCTTTCGACCCAGGCATAACCCTTACAGATAGTACGGTTTATTACTGGCGCGTGGCGCAAGTGCCTGCAAGTGGTCCATATATTTATACTACGAGTAGTTTTGTTTACTTGAATGGTACCAGTACTGGGTTTAACCAATCGCATTTGTACCAACACTTACAGTCTTCACTTAGCAGGATGTATCTGGATAGTGTAAGCCGCCGATGGATGTACCTGCCAGACAGTAATAATATAGTTATACGGAGTGCTGTATTTGATCCCAATGGGAATAACGAGGATGCAGATTTTCAAACGTTTGTAAATGGCTTTGGTGGTGCATTGAGCGCATGTGTAGGTCATTCCTTGATATTTAATGTGTATGACCCTGTTACACTATTGCCTTTTTACAATCAGCCTATTCCTTCTACTACAGATCAGGGACATGGTGGAGGTTTTATGAACAGTGCCACTTTTTGTGGAAAGACTGGTAGGGAATTCAATTTTGAGTTTAACCTTAATGATGCTTCCATTACGCAAAGAGCGGCAGATAGGCAATTAGCCAAAGCATTCTTGGATTGGATACCACAGGGATATATTGTTACTGCACGGTTGAACTATGATAATCCTGTTCCATTTGCCAATGAATGGGCAAATGATTCTGTTTATTACGGAGCAAACAACACTTTGTATACTACCCTGCAATCAGCTGGCTTCTCGGCAGTTGATTCCTTCGATAGGCCAAGAACCTTCGTTTTGATTTACAAAAAGAGTACACCTGCCTTCAACCCGAGGTGGTTGTTTAGCAAGGGTACTGCCGATGCCATCCAACTTAGTGTAAATTTAGCTGCTTCGGATACACTTGGATATATAACATCCCCACAATTTGGTCCTTCTACCAGTTGGAAACTATTAAAATGGAGGGGCTTATCGCTTGAGGCAAAGCCTGGTGATGTAGTAAATATCAATTTAGTGGGTGTAGATAATACGGGTAACCAAACACAGTTAATGTCTTTAGATAATAGCAAGCAAGACATAGATATTTCGGGGATAGATGCTTTAAAGTATCCTTACCTAAAATTGATTATGCGCAATGCGGATAGCATTAACCTTACACCATATCAACTTCGTTATTGGAGACTGATTGGAGACATGGTTCCTGAAGGAGGACTTGCACCAAATATTAAGTTCTCTTTTACGGATACGCTTAATAAGTCTAGCAAATCGATTGATACTTTTCAGGTTGGCGAACAGATTAGTGTGGCAGTTGCCTTTAAGAATATTAGTGATGTAACCTTTAGAGACAGCATTATTGTAAATGTGCAAGTGGTGGATAATAATAACAACATTAACATCATCCCTATTACCAAATTAAAGAAGCTGGTTTCTGGGGATACTGCTGTTATTTACTTCACCATAGATGCATCTAAATATTCAGGCAATAATACCTTATACATCAATGTGAACCCCAATAATAGCCAACCAGAGCAATATCACTTCAATAATTTCATCTATAAAAGCTTCTATGTAACCGCCGATAATACCAATCCGGTACTGGATGTTACATTTGATGGAGTGCATATATTGAACAATGATATTGTATCGAGCAAGCCAGATATTAAGATTAAGTTGGTGGATAATGCACGCTATTTCTTATTGAATGATACTTCTTTGGTTTCGGTAAAGTTGGTTTATCCAGATGGTTCCATACATGCTTACAGTTTTAATACCGATACATTACGTTTTACTGCAGCTACTAACGAAGGATCGGAAAATGCGGCACTGATAGACTTTACTCCTTATTTACCAATTGATGGTACTTACCAATTAATTGTTACCGGTAAAAACAGGAACGGCAATACTGCGGGGTTGAAGCAATACACAGTACAGTTTGAAGTAAAGAATACTCCAATGATAAGTAATGTATTTAATTATCCAAATCCTTTCACTACCTCAACGGCGTTTGTATTTACACTAACCGGTAGTGAGGTGCCACAGGATATGAAGATAGAAATATTGACTATTACAGGAAAGATAGTAAAGGAAATAACTAAGGAACAACTGGGTAACATACATATTGGTAACAATATAACCACTTATAAGTGGGATGGAACAGACATGTTTGGGGCTAAACTTGGCAATGGTGTTTACCTGTATAGAGTGGTTACCAAACTAAATGGAAATAATTTGGATAAGTACGGAAGTAGCAAGGGTGGCACCGATACCGACCAGTTTTTTAAGGGAGGGTATGGAAAGATGTACTTGTTAAGATAACTTCGCCGCCATGAACATAGTAGGAATAGGGACACGGGTATTGAATTTTCTGGTAGATACAATTCTAATTGCCATCATTAGTATTTTTTGCTTTCACGGGTGGAACTTATATGTACAGTTTTATGGTTATCCATTTTACAACTTTGGATGGTTCTTTTTTGGTGTATTATTCATATACTACACCATCTTCGAATCTATTTTTGCCCGTACGCCTGGCAAGTGGCTCAGTTACAGTAAGGTGGTCACAAAAGACGGCAAGCGTCCATCATTTATACATATCCTATTACGCAGTGCCATTAGGCTTGTGCTGATAGATATGTTTTTTATCCCCTTTTTGGACAAAACATTACATGACTTCTTTAGTAATACAGAAGTGGTAGAGGCATAAAAACAGTTATGAGTTATGAGTTGTATACCATGACTCGAGGTAATAACATAATTCATAACTCATCATTCATAACTAAATTAAGTGGCAAAAATTGGAATTAATATAGCAACAGGTAGTTTGCAACAGGCTGAAATGATAGTGGGCATCGATTTGGGGACGACCAATAGCCTCGTGGCCATCATTCATCCAGAGACAAAAATGCCTATCGCCTTGAAGGAACATGGTACAAGTAGTTTGGTGCCTAGCATTGTACACTTTGACGAATACGGTAATGCATCCGTGGGTGAAGTTGCCAAGCAATACTTGGAATCAGAACCGCAGAATACCATATTCAGTGCTAAGCGTTTGATGGGCAAAAGCTACAATGATGTAAAGAACAATGCCAATTTCTTCACCTATAAGGTAATTGACGACAACACCGATAGCTTGGTGAAAGTACAGGTGGGCAACCAGTTTTATTCTCCCATAGAGCTTTCTTCTTTTATACTGAAAGAATTAAAGCAAAGGGCCGAGCACATTCTCAAAACCCCCGTTACCAAGGCAGTCATTACGGTGCCTGCCTACTTTAATGATGCCCAAAGGCAGGCCACAAGGGATGCGGGTAAGCTGGCAGGATTGGATGTTTTGCGCATAGTAAACGAACCTACTGCCGCCAGTTTGGCGTACGGACTGGGACTAAGAATGGATGAAGAGAAAACAATTGCTGTGTACGATTTGGGCGGCGGCACTTTCGATGTGTCTATCCTTCGAATCACTAATGGCATCTTCGAAGTATTGAGTACCAACGGCGATACTTACTTGGGAGGCGATGATTTTGATAGGCTCATCATTCAGCATTGGTTAAAAGAAAAGGGAATGACTGAAGAAGGACTGCACAGCAATAAGCAACTTGCTCAAACCCTTCGCCTCATTGCCGAAGAAGCAAAGAAACAACTGAGTACACAAGAGGTATTTGAAATGAATAACCCCCTATTTGCTACCGATAACTCTCAACAAACTTACGACTTACGACTTACGACTTACGACTTTAACGCCCTCATCCAACCTTTGGTTGACAAGACTATTACCAGTTGTGTCAATGCCTTAAAGGATGCAGCACTCACCACTGCCGATATAGACACCATAGTAATGGTGGGCGGTAGCACCCGTGTGCCTGCCGTTAAAAATGCAGTAAGCGCCTTCTTCGGCAAACCCGTAAATGATACCGTAAACCCAGACGAGGTGGTGGCATTGGGTGCCGCCGTTCAGGCAGATATATTGGCTGGCAACAACAAAGACTTTTTATTATTGGATATAACCCCGCTTAGTCTTGGTTTGGAAACAATGGGTGGATTGATGGATGTCCTTATTCCCCGCAATTCAAAGATACCTACCAAGGTGGGCAGGCAATACACCACTTACGTGGATGGGCAGGGAAGTATGCGTATCTCCGTGTTTCAGGGGGAACGTGATTTAGTAAAGGACAACCGTAAACTGGCAGAATTTAACCTAACCAACATTCCCGGCATGCCCGCAGGCTTACCCAAGGTAGAAGTTAATTTTTTGATTAATGCCGATGGGATATTAGTGGTTACGGCCAAGGAATTGCGCAGCGGTGTACAACAAAGCATAGAAGTGAAACCGCAATATGGTCTTACCGACAAACAGGTAGAGCAGATGCTGATGGATAGCATTACCCATGCAAAAGACGATATACAAATCCGTGCACTGGTAGAAGCCCGAACCGAAGGTGAGCAGATATTGGTGGTGACAGAGAAGTTCTTGACCAAGAATACCACATTAATTACCAAAGAAGAAATGCTAGCTACCGCACAGGCGATGCAGGCATTGCAACTGGCATTGACGATGGAAGACAAAAACCTGATTCATACAAAAACAGAAGAACTGAACGAGATAACCCGCCCCTTTGCCGAGCGGGCAATGGACGAAGCAATTAGTTCTGCCATGAAAGGACAGAATATTTTGGGATAGGTAATGTTATAAAGCGATACCCAGGCCATTTCTATTATTTACTTATTAGCGGCTGTTCGTGAATGTTAAAGCATAGCGCATCTCGAACTGCCTATAAGAAAGAACCTTTGATTCTTTATACTTTAACGGGATTAAAATCCCTGTCATTTGCTAGTTCTACATCCCGCTTCGCTTTAAGATGTCAAAGAGTAAATGCGAACACTGTTACTAGCTGTTATTTTTAACGCAAAATCTGTCAGGTCTTCAAAACCTGTCAGATTTATTTACTTTCCTTATTGCTTCACAAAACTTACCCAATCCTGTACCCTTTCTGATACTGTTGCTGTGTGAGGTCAAATTAAACTCGCAGGTATTGTGGAGTACTATAATGTTTTTGCCTTTACAAAAGGTAAGGCAATATTGGGTAACGAGGGGTAATCAACAAACCCTCGCTTACTGATTCATTTTGCAATATCCTATAAAAGGAACGTCTTTCGCCGGCTGTCTCACTAATTTAATTGATACTGCTATGCCTGCCTACCGTCAAACTAAGCAATAAGTCATTTACCTTATTAGCTATTCTCTTATCCCCAAAATTGCCTGCAAATATGTTTTTCGTAATAAACGTTTATTAATAAAAGTTTACATTCCCAATTTATTTGTGTACTAACGGTAGCCTTTTGTGACCATAGAGAGAATAGGCATCGCACTCATACCCTCACATGCGTCACTACACCGATAATGGCCCTCTTATAATCTATGGCTTACCTACCCTATCTTACATTATGTGTGTCTGTAACATAAAGCTAAAAGATTACATACATAAATTTTATGAGGTATAAAGTTCGCATAATGATTATGTTATGTATTCACTAAATATTTTCACCCTAAAAAAATATAAAATGTCTAACTCTTTGCCATGCTTTTTCAAATTTGCCCAAAAGACTGTTTACTGTTTTGCAACCGTCTTCTTTATGTCAACCTTTTGTGTAGCCCAAAATAAGGTTGATACTGCCTTTAAGCCAAGTGGAACTCTGTGGGGGTTGGCGTATGGAGATTATGCGTTTAAAGCCCAATCGGATCCACTAAACAGAGGGGGCGTAAACCAATACACAGGCATTAAAGAGAGTGAGAGTCTTTTTCAGTTTAGGCGTATCTACTTGGGATACGATTATCAAATCAGCAAGACATTCTCTTCAAATTTTCTGCTGGCACATGAAGAAAACGAAATCTCTTCTGCCAATAACACCCCCACTACAACTGGCGACTTACTATCGAACACCAAGGGAGGTATGTTTATCAAGCTGGCAAGTGTTACTTGGAATAATATATTGCCCAAGACTAGCATTACTATGGGGCAACAATACACCCCCGCTTCTGTATTTTTGTCGGAAGGCGTATGGGACTATCGTTGTATAGAACGTACCATATCTGATATACGCAGAACCCCCGCCTATGATTTCGGAATACAGCTTAATGGTAATTTATATGACAATAAGAAAACAGAGGTAGGTTATAACCTGATGGTTGGTAATGGCAATGCGGCCAAGCCAGAAAATGATAAGTTCAAATGGTTTTATAGTGATGTATATGTAAAGTTTTTAGATAAAAAAATGTTATTTGACATATATGCTGATTATGACAGGATGAACTGGACAACAAACTGGCATCACGATAGATATATGTTTAAGGCATTACTGGCTTATACCACACCAAAAATAACTGTAGGTGCAGAAGCATTTTACAACACACTAAGAAATGACAATATAGCTACTGCTGCTACCCAATTGGATACACTTACAACCAATGCAAGTGGCATATCGGTATTTACAAGAGGGGCTATCTATAAAAACTTGCTAACCTTTTTTGTACGATATGATAATTACAACCCTTCCATAAACAATAAAAACGGCACATACACAAAATATACCCCACTAACTGCCACTTACGACCCCAATACGAAAGAACAGTTTTTTACCGCTGGAATAGATTATTCTCCTATCAATAAAATACACATCATGCCCAATGTATGGTATAACAACTATACCAATGCCGGTCCGCTTGCCAATAGCGATGGATATGATTTGGTGTATAGATTGTCCCTTTATTATGTTTATGGAAAATAAATCATAAGTCGATAGTCGAAAGTGGAAAGTTTCTGACTCACGATTTATTTTCTTATCAATATAAAATAAAAACATTGGTCAAGCAATTACTTATTATGGTTTTACCCTTGCTGCTGGCATTATATGTAAGTGGGCAGGAGGGAACGGCAAATGGCAATGAACATATCAATTCATTGATAAAATCGTTATCTACCCTGAAAAATGATACCAATAAGGTAAAAACATTGAATGATATTGCCTACGAATACAACAAGGTAAGCCCGTATGATGGAATCAGGTTTGCAAATGAATCGATAGAATTGGCAGAGAAACTAAAGTGGGAACTGGGGATTGCAAGGGCAAACAGTTGTTTGGGAGCTAACTATTTTTCATTGTCCGATTTTCCGAAAGCATATAAATATTGGCTCATCTCACTAGAAATAAATGAAGAACTGGGCAATAAAGTAGGGGTAGCAAATCACCTGCACAACATAGGAAATGTATTTTATAGCCAAAAGAATTATCCGCTTGCGTTGGAATATTATGAAAAAGGATTGAAATCAAGTGAAGAGATAGACAATAGAAAAATAATCACCCATTCTTACACGGCAATTGCCAACGTTTATGGAGCCTTGAAGGATTATGCCAAAGCATTGGAATACAATTTCAAAGCATTGGAAATAGACGAAAAAAATAAAGCGAAAGGGGATATTGCTGCCGACAAAATAAACATAGGTACAATATACAACGAAAAGAAAGACTACACAAAGGCATTGGATATGTTGTTTTATGGCAAGGATATAAAGAAGGCCATTGGAGATAAAAATGGATTGGCCAATGCTTACTACATGATTGGGATGGTTTACTTTAACTTAGCAAAGAATAAAACCAATGCGGTGGATGATAAAAACCTGCACCTTTCCATGGTCTATCTGGACAGTGCGATAAGCGTGGACAAGGAAATTGGGTACTTGGATAATATGCAGAAAAGCTATAAATGTTTATCGGAAGCACAGCAGCTTTCCAATGATTTTAAATCGGCGTTTACAAGCTATACCTTGTACAATACAATAAAAGACTCCATATTTTCAACAGACAAACAGTCTGAAATATTCAATCTGGAAAAGAAAGAAGAGATTGAAGAAAAAAAGCGAGAAGATGAAAAGGCACTGGAAGCAAAGGAAAGGGTAGAATATCTTCAGATGGGAGGTATCTGTATATTTATTGTAACACTGATTATATCATTACTTGTTCTCAGAAAAAAGAAGATAAACCCACAGGCAGTAGATCTTTTATGTACGTTTTCGGTGCTTGTTTTCTTTGAGTTTGTCAATATACTGATTCATGGAAAAATTGAAAGCCTCACCAATCATAACCTGATATTAACCCTTCTTTGTTTGTTGGTAATAGCCGCCATCATATTGCCCATTCACCACAAGATAGAACATTGGGTAAAGAAAAAGGTGGTAGCAAATGAAGATGAGCATCACCATCATTAAACCGGTTTAGCTGCTGTTTCAAATGCCACAAGCCCATCTAGCTTAGGTCTATTTGAAAATTGGCAACTGGCGCAGTGCCTGCTACCCAACTGGAGCATTAATTCTTTCATGTGCCTTCCGTTACTTATTCTCAAATATTAAATGACTTGTTACTATTCAAATTAGAGTAACGTGCAGTCCATGACAGGAGTCATGAACTAGACCCCAATATTCATGCGCCAGTGGGGATTGTAAGGAAGGTTTCGCTCCAAGCGAAGCCTTCCATTGTTACCGATGGCGCATGAATCCTTTCTTATGCCTTCCGTTACTTATTCTCAAATATTAAATGACTTGTTACTATTCAAATTATAGTAATGTGCAGTCCATGACAGGAGTCATGAACTTGACCCCAACATTCATGTGCCAGTTGGTCTCATTATGATTATTTA